>DATNKF010000232.1:0-10908 GCA_035603555.1 Allostellaceae bacterium | reverse complement strand
CCCCGGCGTCAAGTCCGGTCCGGATTTTCGCACGCCCTGGCCCGCGCAAGTGCAATACAACTTGGCATTGAGCCGTCTCCGTCCGACCGCCTGCTTCTGCAGGTTGGGATCAGGCTTGTTTCCCGCAGTGGTTGTAAAACGGCCGATCGCGAGCAACGGCCGACACGGCGACATGAATGCTCATCGCTTGCTACCCATCGGGTGGTTTCATGAATCCCCTATATTATGTTAATTTCACAATTTTCAAGATTGTTCCATGAGACAACCATCATTTGCCGCACCTGGACAGCCGCAGGGGCCTAGTGTATTGCCTTCCGGTCGCACCGTGGACCAGTCTGCGAGCCGGAATGCTGCCGTAGCTCAGTGGTAGAGCACTCCCTTGGTAAGGGAGAGGTCGTAGGTTCGATACCCACCGGCAGCACCAGTGCTTTCAACTACTTATGGGCCAAACCGCGAGCGTTTCTACGACACTGTAGGAGAAAAGGCTCCTTCCACCGCGCCGCGTACCGTAATGGCGGACGGAAGGTTGACGTTTGGTAACCTTTATGAATGAATATTTCAAAATCGCGACGAAAAATGCGTAAGGACCGATCGAACCGATTGATATTTCGAGCCTGCTGTGTTATCAATATAACAATATAAAGGTCGGCGCCACGGTATATATTACTAAAACTCTAAGTGCCGCGGGGCTACACCTTAAAACACGGCTCCGGCTGTCGCACGATCGGGGTCCAGCTCATTTTCACCTAATGGCGAGAGCTGAAGGAAAGGTCTCCAATCCGCGCCATGATAACAACGCTGATCGCAAATGGATCTTGGATACCTATGCGGAGTGCTTGTTCACCGTGATGAATCCGGTGAAGCGGGTTAATAAAAACGTGAGGCGTAAGACGAGCGGGAGATGGCGGGTCCGCCGAGATTTATTCGGTATCCCGCCTCTCCCTCTCGAGACCGCAAGATTGTCCGCCATTAACCGCAACCTTTGCTAGCGCTGTCGCCGCCGACTCGCTAAAATGCGCGCCATGAGCACCGACAGCCGCGACACCGCAATCGGCCTGGCGATCTTCGCGGCGATCGCCATCGCCTTTGCCTGGTACGCCGGCGCCGACTTGTCGCAGCTCGGCGGCCACGGCGTCGCCGGCTCCTGCGTGGTGCTGGCGTTCTATTTGGCGCCGTCGATCGTCGCCTATTGGCGCCGCCACCCGAGCGCGCCGGCGATCCTGCTGCTCGACCTGCTGCTCGGCTGGACTGGGCTCGGCTGGATCATCGCGTTGATCTGGGCGAACACGGCGGTCCGGCCTAAAATGGGCGCGCGATGAGCGACGAACGCGAAACCATCGACTTGGCCTATATCGGCCGCGCCTTGCAGCGGCTGACGACCGAAGTGGCGAGCCTGCGCGACGACATGCAGGTGCTGACCGCGATCGTGCTGCGGCATGAGACGATGCTGTTGCGGCTGGACGAAACCCTAAACGGGATGTTGCAGCAAATCACCGCAATGGTCGCCCAGAACGCGCGGACCGTCGACCGGCTCCGTTCGCTCGATGAGCGGGTAGGCGCGCTAGAGGACAAACGCTGACGTGAGGGCAGCGGTTTTCGCGGCATTGCTGCTGTTCTGCGCAATCGGCGCCACGGCGGCCGAGACGCCCGCGGTATCGTTGTGCCTTTGAGGGACGCGCGTGGGAAAATCCGTGGAGTCCGCCGCTGGGAGGCGAAAAAAGCTAAGCCGTTTAATCATCTAACCGTTGCTGAGCGGTTTCTTGGTAAGGCATGGCTCGTAGGTTCGATACCAACCGGTAGCACCACCGCGAAAGCCGCGGGATCGCTTGCTCGGGCGAGCTTTTATTGGGTTACCGTGGGTGGTCGGAGGGGGACGGAAAGGGCAACCGCTTCCCCCAGTTCGCCCCGTTTGGAGTGGGGGAAAGCTGGGGAAAATGTTCACCGACCGTTCCAGCGCTAAGTCACCGCCGCGGGCCACCAAGCCTTGAGCTCATCGACCGTGCCGGCGAAGCGGCTGCGGTCACAGGGCCCGATGCCGGGCACTGACTTGGGGGCGCTGCCGACCTGTCCGTCGGTATGCTGCCACAGCTTCCATTGCGACCAGCCGGGCGGACAGACGGGCCGCGAACCGTATTCGGCAAGCCACAGCGGGCACTGCGACAGCATGGCGTTTGGTGCGGTCAGCATATATCGGCCGGTGTAGAGCACAGGAAATCGGCCGGTGACGGATTTGACAGTCATCACGGCGGTCGCGGCTTGCGTGACGGTCGGTTGGGATCTCTCGTAGGCCTCGAAATCGACGGCTAGCAGAATGCCATCGGTGGCTGCGACAACCGAGAGAAAGTGAGCCATCTGCTCGACCGGGCTCGTCGCGTCCATGAAATGATAGGCCCCGACCAGCAACCCGGCGGCGCGAGCATTGGCAAGCCGCGGCGCGAAGGCTGGATCGACAAAACTGATGCCTTGCGTCGCCTTGAGGATCACGGCGGCAATGCCCTTGGACTTGACTGCAGAGAAATCGACGCTGACTTTGTCACCATGATAAATGTCGATTACGACATCGGACACGGCAGGGGGGATGTAAGGAGCGGCATCGAGCATCGGCGGGATTCGCACTTTTTGGGAGGAAAGGGTGTTGTTTTTATCAGAATAAATGTCTATTGTCAATAACTCAATATCGCGGTCGCGGTTCGCTCAGAAGGTACCGGTCACGTTGCCTTTACCGCGGCTCGGTCGTTGGCAACCCCAACCGCTCGCCCCGGTACCTCTGCGACCAAATCGGCTCCCACCACCAACGGTTCGCCAGATACCACGAGACTGTTTTGCGCAACCCGCTGTCGAAACTTTCCTGCGGTCGCCAGCTCAATTCACGCCGGATCTTGGCGATATCCATCGCGTAGCGCCGGTCGTGTCCTGGCCGATCTGTGACAAAGGTGATCAGACGCCGATGCGGTCGATGCGGTGATTCCGGCAGCATTTCGTCGAGCAAGCGGCAGATCGACTCCACGACATCGAGATTGGTCCGCTCGGCGTTGCCGCCGACATTGTAGCTTTCTCCCGCCCGGCCTTCGCTCAAGATCAGAAACAGCGCCCGAGCGTGGTCCTCAACGTAAAGCCAGTCGCGGATATTCTCACCTTTTCCGTAGACCGGAACCGGCTCGCCATGTAACGCCCGCAGAATGACAAGCGGGATCAACTTTTCGGGAAAATGGCAGGGTCCGTAATTGTTCGAGCAGTTGCTGATCAAGGTGGGCAGCCCGAAGGTTTCCCGCCACGCACGGACCAGGTGATCGGAGGCCGCCTTAGATGCCGAGTAGGGTGAGTTCGGCTGATAAGGTGTGGCCTCGGTAAATTTGCCGGTATCCCCGAGCGAGCCGAAAACCTCGTCTGTCGACACATGGTGAAAACGGAAGCGGGCCGCCCGTTCCGCCGGAAGCCTCCGCCAATGATCGAGTGCGGCCTCCAGCAGGACGCAAGTGCCCTCGACGTTGGTCTTGATGAATTCGGCGGGACCGTCGATCGAACGGTCGACATGAGATTCGGCCGCGAGATGGAGAACGGCGTCCGGATCGAACGCTTGGAGCAATGAGGAAATTGCCTGCCGGTTGCAGACATCGGCTCGGCGAAACGAATAACGCGGATTCGCCTCGACTGCCCGCAACGACTCGAGATTTGCCGCATAGGTCAGCTTATCGACGTTCAGGACCGTGACGTTGAGCTCTCCGACGAGCAACCGGCAAACCGCCGAGCCGATAAAACCGGCGCCGCCCGTCACCATTACCCTCATTCGCCGTCTGCCGTGTTTGCGACCCTCGCGGCAGGCTACGCCGACTACCGCGGATCGGGCAATATGCCCACGAGATCCCGCGCTCGCCATCGGCAACGACACTTGAGCGCAGTCGGCCGGCTTCCTATGCTGATCGGACATGGGGCGAGCGTCGAGCGCCTGTTATCAGCGCCGATGCCGAAGCACTCCCCTGCGGCGTATCGGAACAGCGCTCCGCAGTCACGGTTCGGCCTCGGGGTGTCTCGTCCCGCTGCACGCACGGGGAGGGCAATTGTCGAGCCGGATTCCGATCCCAGCTGCGCTGAGCGTATTTGTGCCTGGGGCAACCTGCATCTCCCGTCTTGCGCTTGTGCTCAGCGCCCTGCCCCTAGCCGCGAGTGCCGAGACCAAGCTCGTGCTACAGCTTCACCGCGAGGCGCAGTTCGAGTTTGCCGGCTACTACGCAGCACTGTGGCAAGGCTTTTACCAGGCGGCGGGACTCGACGTCGAGATAAAGCCAGGCACCCCGCCTGGGGCGAGCCCGATTGACCCGGTCCGCGAAGTAACCGAGGGTCGTGCCCAGTTTGGGACCGGGACGCTTCAGTTGCTGGTTCGGGCAGCCCAAGGCCAATCTCTATTGCTGCTTGCCCCAGTCTTTCAACAGAGTGGCGCCGCGGTCTACTACCGCTCCGACCGTGACCTCACTCTCTCCGCGGCGCTCCTCACCGGCAGAGTTGGACGACTGCCGGCGAGCAACGTTCTTGACCTCGAGCTGCGTACCGCGCTCTACGGCGAAGGGATCGACCCGGAAAAAGTGAAATCTGTTTTGATGCAGCCGGGCGAAGCGATCGACGACCTCGCTAGCCGCCAGGTCGACGCCGCGTGCGGCTCGGCCTGGGAGCTGCCCTGGCTAGCTCGCGAACGGGGCGTTCTGCTGAGAGCCTTCAATCTTTCGAGCTACCGGACCGAATTTTACGGCGACAGTCTGTTCACACTCCAGCGCTTAGCGACAGCCGATCCGCTGACGGTGCAGCGGTTTCGCGAAGCATCGATCAAAGGTTGGGACTACGCTCTGCAGCGCCCCGACGAAATCGCGGCGCGTATTCTCGCCAAGCTACCCGTCCAAGTACCGGTCTCCGATCCGGTCGGATTCGCCCGCTACCAGACCGAGGTGGCGCGCAAGCTCGCCCGCTATCCCGATATGCCGGTCGGTCAGTCGAACCCGGAACGCTGGGCCCAAATTCAACAGAGCTTGATCAATATCGGGGCAATATCGCGACCAGTCGATCTCGAAGCTTTTCTATACAAACCGGAGACGGTGGTCCGGCAAGACAGCGCTTGGCAGGTTTCTGCGCCCCTCGCCGCGGCTGCCGCGCTCGCGTTGTTCGTCACCGCGGGCCTGCTGTGGCGCCGACGGTTCCGGTGGAGCGCCGCTGCAACGACTGCCGCGACCGACGCGCGCGGCGCTGCCGACGAGAAGTTGGCCCTAACTCCTACAGCCCGCGCTGCGCCACCTCGCAGGCGCAGTGATGCGCGATGGCATACCATTGCGTCGGGTGCGTTGAAGCGCCTGAGAGTGGTGATGCGTCGATCTGCTGTGTCCGATAAAAGGGTAGCGCCAGAACACCGCCCAACTGACCTGAACGCCACGCTGGCGGCGCTCGAACGATCTCTCCGGCGGCGACTCCCACGTTCAATAGACTGTCGCTTTTCGCTGCTGCCCGAGCTGTGGCCTTGCCTCGCCGACGCGGGTGCAGTGGCGAAGGTGGTCCGCGAACTCGTCGCCACGGCGGTCGCTGACATGCCGGGCGGCGGAGACCTGGTCGTCGGGACTCGCCAATACGCGATCGACGACGCGGCGGTCGTCGAATTAGCAGCCGGTGCTGTCGGGGATTATGTGCGGCTGACGGTCAAGGATAACGGCTCGGGCTTTTCTGCGGAGCACCTCAAGAATATTTTCGACCCTGCAGCGACGGTCAGACCTGCGGTTGCCGCGGCCCGTGAATTATTGCTCCGGCTTGGCGGTTTCGCGCGCGTTGAAAGTGTTCAGGGCATCGGTACTGCCGTGCATCTCTATTTTCGCCGCGCCACCCTCGCTGCCGACAAGAGCGCGCAACAGCCGCCCGAGCGCGACGAGAAACCGCAAGCAGCGGCCGCATAGCGGACCGCGCCGAGGGGCTCTTATCGACAGTCACAGTAGCAGCTCGGGCACATCTATCCAGCGCCGCTCGCGGTCGCTTTGATAGCACGCTTCGGCCAATTGGACGCTTTTGGCGCCTTCAAGAAAGGGCGACGGGAATGGCGCGTCTTCGGCGACGTGCCTCAGGAAAAGCTCCCAGCCGGCGCGGTAGCCGTTGCGCACTGGTTCGATGTCCGGCATCTCCTGCCATTGCTCGTCGAACACCATCGGCTGCGGCCGTTCCGGGTCGAAGAACGGCTTCGGTGTGGCGACCAGCGGCTGGACGAAGCAGCGGTGCAGGCCGCATACAGCCGAACCTCTGATCCCATCGACCTGGATCTGCAAGAGATCGTCGCGCTTGACCCGGCTGGCCCAGGACGAGCTCACTTGCGCTAGCACACCGCCTGACAGTTCGAACATCGCGAACGCGGTATCCTCCACATCGACCGGGTAAGGGTTGCCGGTTTCATCGCGGCGCTCGGGGAGCGCGGTCATATGCCGGCACGACACTGCTTTGACCTCTCCCAACAGGCGGTCGAAGATGTAGCGCCAATGCGCGAACATATCGAGGATCAGCCCGCCACCAGCGGCCTTACGATAATTCCAGCTCGGCCGCTGCGCCGGGTAGGGCATACCGTCGAACACCCACCAGCCGAAGTCCAACCGGATCGATAGAACGCGGCCGAAGAAGTCAGCCTCATAGAGTTTGCGCAATTTGGTCAGCCCGGGCAGAAACAGTTTGTCCTGCACGACACCGTTCTTGAGACCGGTGCGCTCGGCGCGGCGCGCCAGATCCAAGGCCTCTGTCAGGGTTTCGGCGAGCGGTTTTTCTACATAGACGTGCTTGCCGGCGTCGAGCGCCGCCCTGACACGCGCCGATCGCCCTCCGGTCGCGGTCGCGTCGAAATAAATCGCCACACCCTGGTCGGCGAGGCAGGCGTCGCGATCGGTGCTCCATTTGAGACCGGCATTCGCCGCCGCAAGGGCCGCGAGTTTTGCCGGGTCGCGGCCGAGCAATACCGGCTCGGGGACGAGGTGATCGCCGCCGCCGAGCGCTAGCCCGCCCTCGCCTCGGATCGCCATCAGCGAGCGCAGATGCTGGGTCGTGCCGAGGCGTCCGGTGGCGCCCTCGATGACGATGCCGATTGCCCGTGTCACCATGTTGCTGACCCCGGTCGTTCGTTCTCCCGGTTAGCGGCAGGACATGTCTGGCAGGACTAACTGTCCGTCGCGGATGATACGCCCGATCGTGTCGCCAAGATGGCAAGGATCGAGCGAGGTGCGGAGCTCTTCCGAGCTACGGCGTCGCGACCGCGATGGCCGCACGCATGATCTCCGGGATGTGGTCGAGGTGGTCGGCCGGGGTTATTAGGAGGCACGCCGGCAGATCGTGCCGCAGATTGGCGGCTCGGCGAATTCCCGTGACAGCTGCGCCCGAGGTTGTTAACCTTAAATTTGTTAACCTTAAATATGCGGAACGTCGATGAACAAGAATGTTTCTGGCCTTTCCCTAGTGTTATCAGCTGCCATTGGCTTCGCCAGCTTGCCTGGGTCCACAGCAGCAGCTCCCAGTATCTGCGATGCAATACCAGGGAACCTCGTTGTCAATTGTGGCTTCGAAGACCGAAGCCTCCGCGGGTGGACGCAGTCCGGCAACACCGGCTTTTCGTTAGTGTTGGGTCCTGTCTCGCTCGACGGTTTGATAAACAGCCCGAACTCGGGCGACCGATTTGTAGCTCTCGGACCCGTGGGCTCCGATGGGTTCTTGAGCCAAACCTTTAGCGACACGGCTGGACAACAGCTGCGCCTCGAGTTCTTCATGGCGAATGACGGTGCCACACCCAATGACTTCCACGCCGCGTTCAATGACAATATGCTGCTAAGTCTGACCAATGATGGGGCACATGGCTTTACGGATAATGTCTTCATCGTGACGGCGACGGGTTTGGACACGCTGACCATTGGTGGCTTCCGGCATGACATCGGTTTTTTCAGGCTCGACGACATAAGCGTTGTCCCTGTGCCGGAGCCCGGTTCCTTGGGGCTGCTCGGGATCTTTCTCGCCGGCTTGGGAATCCGGCTTGGGCGTCGGGCCGAGCCGCCTCATGGCGCGCTTGATAAGGATGCCGATCGCTGGTCATCGGTAATCAGCGGCTTGCGGCCGTGATCGCCGCGCGCAGGATCTCCGGGATGCGGTCGAGCACCTCCACGGGGGTCATCAAAGGCGGCGCCAGGCAGATCGTATCGCCGACCGGCGGGTCGGCGCTCCCCGGCCGAATGCGCGGCAAGAGCCCACGCGACAGGGCCTCGCGGGTGATGCGCGCTCCCAATCCGAGTGCGGGTGTCTTGGCATGGCGGTCGGTCACGAGCTCGACCCCGCACATCATGCCGAGACCGCGCACATCGCCGACAACCGAGAGATCGCGCAGCCCTTCGAGCCCCTCCAGCAGGCGCCGCCCCATGATCGCGGCGCGCTCGACGAGCCCCTCGCTCTCGATGATCTCGACGTTGCGCAACCCGACCGCACAGCACACGGGGTGGCCGGAGTAGGTGGCGGCATGCATGAATCTACGATCCATCGGCGCGCTTTCGATCGCCTCATGCACGCGTTTCGAGGCGAGCACGCCACCCAGCGGCAGATACCCGCTGGTCACGCCTTTGGCGAAGGAGACGAGGTCCGGCTCGATCCCCCAATGGCCGAGCGCGAACCATCTCCCGGTGCGGCCGAACCCGGTGATCACCTCGTCGGCGATCAGCAGCACATCGTAGCGATCGCAGATCTGGCGTAGCCTCGGGAAATAGCTCGCCGGCGGCACGATGACGCCGCCCGCGCCCATCACCGGCTCAGCGATCACCGCGGCCACCGTATCGGGGCCCTCGGTGAGGATTGCCTGCTCGACCGCGTCGGCTGCACCGATCCCGGGTTCCTCATTGCCGGCCCAGCGGTAGGCGTAAGGCGGCGCTACCTGGATGAAGCCGGGCACCAGCGGCCCGAACATCTTGTGATAGGCCGCCATGCCGGTGGCGCTCATCGCCGCCAGCGTCACGCCGTGGTAGGCGTGAACGCGCGAAATGATCTTGGTCTTTTCGGGCTTGTCTTTGATCTTCCAGAAATAGCGCGCGAATTTGAACGCGGATTCGTTGGACTCGGCGCCGGCGGTCGTGAAATAGGCGGCGGCGGTGTTGGTGTAGGCGTGCCCGACGATCTTCTCGGCGAGCCGGACTGCCGGCTCGTTGGTGGCGCCGATATAGGCCGAGGCGAAGGCGATCCGCCGCATCTGCGCGCTCGCCGCGTCGGCCAGTTCGGCGCGGCCGTGGCCAATATTGACGTTCCACAGCCCCGAGAGCCCGTCGATATATTCGCGGCCGTCGGCGTCGCGCAGCATCGCGCCCTTCCCTTCGACGACGACCAGCGGCTGGCGATGATCATCGGGATGGTGCAGCGGGTGGACGAGGTAGCGCCGATCGGCTTCGAGCAGACTGGTGGCGTCCATGCTTTCCTCCTGTTCGGAGGCCCTCACCCTAACCCGACCCTGCGCGTGCGGCTACAGGATCGACACTTCCTTTCGTCCCGACCCATTCGCCGGTTTCGACGAAACTACGGCGAAGCTGATTGACTCCCGGCATCGACGACGCCAGCGTGCTACCTGCACGATCTTCATGGGGCTGCCGATGAACGAGCCCTTTGCCTCCACAGCCTCTCCGATCCGCGCCGACTTGGCGGCCGCCCATGCCCGCGTTTGGACGCACTTAGCGCGGCCAGGCACCTGGTGGGATGGCGCCGCCCGCGTCGCGATCGTTGCCGAAGCGCGACAGGCAGCGCTGTGCGCGCTCTGTCGCAGGCGGAAGGAGGCGCTCTCTCCCTTCGCGGTCGAGGGCATCCACGATGGCCTAGGTCAATTGCCTGAAATCGCGGTCGAGGTGGTGCATCATGTGGTGACCGATCCCGGCCGCCTCGGCGAGCGCTGGTATCGCAGTGTAATCAAAGGCGGTCTCACCGAGGAGCAGTATGTCGAGATCGTCGGCGTGGTCGCCCACACTGTCGCGATCGATACAATGGCGCGGGGGCTCGGCCGCAACGTACCGCCGCCGCCGATCCCGGAGCCGGGCGCACCATCGCGCTACCGTCCGCCAGGCGCGAAGCCCGGAGGTGCGTGGGTCCCCTGGATTGAGCCTGCCGAGGTGAGTGAAGGAGAAACCGGGCTCTACCCGACCGATCGGCCGCCGGCCAACATCATGATGGCGATGAGCCTGGTGCCCGAAGAAGCGCGCAGCTTCTTCGATCTGGTGACCCACCAATACCTGCCGGGCGCGGTCATGCGCGACTTCTCGCGCGAGTACCGGGCGATCAGCCACGCCCAGATCGAGCTGCTGGCGGCGCGGGTATCGGCGCTCAACCGATGTCTCTATTGAACCACCAGTCATGCCTTGCTGCTCCGTGCGAGCGGTCGGACCTACGACAAAACCTACGATCTCGCCGCGGCGGTCATCGGCGCCGCTCAGGGCGACGCAGGGGTGCCCCACGGCGACCTGCTGGTCGCATTTGCCGAGGCCGTGCTCGGCGAAGACGACAGCGCGCTGGCAACAGCACGCAACGCTCTGACGACGGCGCTGGGCCCGTCGGGGCTGGTCGACGCCGCAGGCGTGGTCGGCCTCTTCAACGCGATCGACCGCGTCGCCGATGCGACCGGGATCCCGCTGGAACCGGAGAAAGCTGCGGCCAGCGCAGACTTTCGCACGGCGTTCGATCTCGACCGGTTTGCGGTTGCCGAGCGGACCTGACGGGCAGAAGGTCAGTCGCGAATTCATCGGCTGATTCCTCGGCTTCGCGATCGCGTTTGTACCTATCTGTTTCTCGTGGAACTCCCATGAGAGATGGTGACCGATGATCAGCCGCTTCCGCACGTTCATCGCAGGATTTCTCGTCCTGCTCCCGCTGGCGGTGACGGTTGCCGTCATCGTT
>DATNKF010000231.1:0-3006 GCA_035603555.1 Allostellaceae bacterium | reverse complement strand
GCTTTTGCTGCGGCGCTCGGCAAGGGCGCGGCTCTGCAGACACCCCGGTTAAGCGAGGCCCTGCGCACCGGCGTTGTGTTCGGCATCATCGAGGCGATCACGCCCGTGATGGGTTGGGCGGCCGGCCTCGCCGCAAGCAGCTATATCACCGCAATCGATCACTGGATCGCCTTCGCTCTGCTCGCTGCGATAGGCGCAAAAATGATCTGGGAGAGTGCACGTGGTCGCGACGCGAGGGGCAAGCCAAACCGCCATTCCCTGAAGATACTGGTAGCCACCGCCATTGGTACGAGCATCGATGCGATGGCGGTTGGCGTCACCTTGGCCTTCATTGATGCCGACATCGTCGTAGCCGCCCTCGCAATCGGATGCGCGACCTTCCTGATGGCGACATCAGGCATTCTGGTCGGTCGTCTCATCGGCGAAAGGTTCGGCCGCATCGCCGAGGCGATTGGCGGATCAGGACTGATCGTGATCGGGGCTAAAATCCTCGTAGAACACACGCTCATCAGCTAACTAACCCCAACTGATCGGGACCGCCTTAAGGCGCGCTACAGCTTGGCCGCGGCGATTTCGTGGGCATGCCGGATCTGGTCGGGCATTGCGGAAGTCTCCTTCAGTCGCTCGACGACCGCGGCGCGCAGGGCATCGCGGTCGGCGACGAGCGCTAGCGCCTGAGCCGCCGCGGCATCGGGCTCTGCCGCGTCGAAGCAATACCAGATGAAACGGTCGAGCAGCTCCGGTCGGGTCAGCGTTTCATCCATCTTGCGGCGGCAATCGTCGTCCCAAATGTCCGGGGCCCCCCGCAGGATCGCGCGGAGACATGCCATATCGGCGATTGTCTCGAGCAATGTGCCGGCGTGCAGCGCGGCGCGGCAAGCGCTGCCCAGCTCGTTGCACAATGGTGCTATGTCTTTTGCCGCAAGAAACGGCGCGATCGGTGCGGGCTGGTCGGACTGCTCCAGCTCGAGCTTCATCTGCACCTCGAGGAGATGACCCGCGAGGGCGAAGCGGCCGCCGGCGATCCACTCGCGCAGGATGTCGACATTAGGCTTGAGAAACTGTCGACGGTCTCCAAGCAGGTGCAGGTAGGGCCCCGAAATGAACTTGGCGAGCCAGCGGTTGGGACGGTCGCGGGGCGGGTCCGTCAGGGCCGGAACGGGTTCGGCGAAATCGCTGAACGCCGACCAGATGCTGTCGAGCGGCCAATCGTCATCACCCAATCGCGGATGGGCGCGCCGAGCGCAATCCTGTAGGGCGGCCAGGTATTCGGCAAGGTTGCCGTTGCGATCGGCTTCCTGCAGCGCGCCGGTCAGCGCCGCGCCGTCGCGCTCGGCGATCGCGTGGATCACGTCCATATAGCGCGGATGCGGCGCGGCATCGTCGGCTTCGCCGGCGTCGATCAATGTCCCGAAGGCCAGCGTCTTGGCCAGCGGCAGGGCGGCGTTGATGGCGTTCAGCGGATCCCTTCGGTTTTCCGCGGGGGTCTTGAACAGAAATTCCATCAGCCGCTGGAGGGGACGCACGACCGGCCCCGAAATCAATCGCGCGGCGCTCTCCTCGAGCCAGAGTTCTTCGGCAGCGCCGAGCGGGGATTTGACGTTGACCTCGACCGCGACCGCGCGGGAGCCCGTCAGCATCCGGTCCAGCAAGGCTTCGCCGAACAGATTGCTTGCCAGACCGACGATCTGTTCCTGCCGATGCCGGATAGTCTGCGCGACATCAGGATATTTCACCTGGATCGCAGCCCAGCCAAGCAAATCAACCTCGTCGACTTCAAGACGCAGCAGCCGGTGCAGCATCTCGAACCCGGCAAAGAGACGCTTGGCGTCCCGCAGGGTACCAAGGATGCTTGGAACCAGAATGCTGAGGAGCTGGTTCAGGCGCTGCCGGTGCTCATCGGGCGCGTCTACCAGCTCGCCGAAGCGCTGGCTGACGAGCCGCCTGACCTGCCGAGGCAGAGCGGGCGGCAGCGGCACCGGCAGATGCACCAGTGTTTCGAGCGCGGCACGGCCACTGGCGCCGTCATTCGTGCCAAACGCTCCTGCGATCCGATCGGGGTCATAGGCGAGGAGGTATGAGAACCGCCCGAAGTTCGCGACGAGGCGGACCAGCCGCGCGACCACAGCGGCCTCGCGCTCATCGAGCCGATCGATCTCGTCGATCAGGACGACGACATCGATCCCACTCTCCTCGAGTTCCCGGACAAGCTCGGCGCGCATATGGTGCAGAGCCTCGCCGCCAGGGGGGCTCTGCCGCAATGTGTCGAGACCAGCCGCGGCGGCCCCGCCATCGCACAGCAATATGTTGTCGGCCGGGGCGACGCGTTTGGCATAACGGAACAGGGTCTGCCCGAAGCTCTTCAGCTCGTCCGGTTGGTGACAGCTCCGGCTTTTGACGCTCGCATCGAGCGCTGCCATCGCCTCGGCGAAAAAGGCGTGAACCAAGCCGTTGCGCGGGTCGGCCAGACACGGGTTGAACCTGATGACGACGGCGGCCGGGTGGTGCCGCTCGGTTCGTTCCGCCACCATATTGAGGACGGAAGACTTGCCGGAGCCGCTTGCCCCGGCCAGGCCCAGGACGATGCCGGTAGCCCGGCCTTCGGGGTCGAACAGCGCGCTGAGAAGCCGCGCGACGAGTTCCTTGTGCAATAGCCGGTCGTCGCGCTCGGTTTCGATCGGCCGCTCGAGGTTGTGATGCATTTGACCGGCGGTCTTGTTCGTCCATGCGGCCGGGCCGACAACCAGCCCGGGCGAGGCACCGCCACTCTTCCTCAAATTCGCTAGTTTACCGTTAACCGTTGCGGATGCCGGCGCGATTTGAAACGACACCTCGTCACGGCACCAGCACGGCGGCACCCTGCAGGGCGCCGCGGCGCAAATCGGCGAGCGCCCGGTTCGCTTCGGCGAGCGGATAGGTCACCGTCTGCGTCCGCACCCCGGCATCCGGGGCCAATGCCAAGAATTCCTCGGCGTCGCGCCTGGTCAGGTTGGCAACCGAGCGGAC
>DATNKF010000230.1:0-3681 GCA_035603555.1 Allostellaceae bacterium | reverse complement strand
TCCAGGCCCTGGTGGCCGAGATGACGCAAGACCGGTTTCTCGGCATCCTCGGCGAGAAGCGGGTCAATGTCCTCAAGCTCAACATTGCGCTCGATGCTCTCGCTGGTTCCCCACGCTAGCGTGGGGAACGCCGCCTTCGAGGCGGGCATTGAGTGACGTCCGATGAGCAAGAAGAAGGACCGCGCCTGGTTTGTTTGCCGGCAATGGGCGGGCCTGGTTTCCCGGCATTATCCGAGCGATATCGAGGCGAGCCGGGCGCTGAAAGCCGATCCGAAAGTCCTCGCGAGGCTGCGATCGGGGACACCCGTCGCAAAATCGACCTTACTTAAGATGCTGCGACGTTATGCCGGCCGACACGATCTCGGATCGGCAGTTGCCGAGCTGGTCGTTGATACGAGATTACCCTGACGGTCCCGCCTCGCGCTCAATGCTCGTGCGCCAGTCTACCGACTTTATGAAGAGTTAATGGGAGGCCCTTTAGCGGCCTCTCGAAACCTAATGGTGTCAGGCCAATAGTATCAGGCTGCTCGAAAGAGCAACTGGAGTAACAGTATTGGCAGGACTAGTATGTCGAGCTTTGTGCCGCGGGCCGTATTCACTCCGCACCATTTCGAAATCGCAGAGAACGCGCGCGGCTATTGGGTGGCGAAGGACAAGGAAGGGCTGATCGGCGGCGTATTCCGCACCCAGAAGGATGCCCTTCGTTTCGCATTGTTCGAAGTGGCCGGCGACAGCGCCTACGTTCGGGTGCTTCCGAAACTAGACCCTAAGCCGAGCGGCACCCTCCAACAAAAAGCGGCATTCACCCGTCTCTAGGGTTGGGTGGCTGGGAGCGGGAACGGTCGGCCCATCGCTCGGCCGGCGGTGCCAAGCCGTCCGGGATGCGCTATATTAGTTCTATGGCGGAGCGCGAGGGTAGACCTTCCCCGGAGGCATTGCTAGCCGCAGCGAAGCAGGAGGGCCGCGGGCGCCTGAAGATCTTTCTGGGCGCAGCACCCGGCGTCGGCAAGACCTACGAGATGTTGCTGGCGGCTCAGGCCAGGCGACGCGACGGGATCGACGTCGTCGTCGGCGTGGTCGAGGCGCATGGCAGGCGCGAGACCGAGGCCTTGCTCGAAGGCCTCGAAGTCATCCCGAGGCAGCAGGTCGAGTACAAGGGTCACCTGCTGGCCGAAATGGATCTCGACGCGATCCTGAAGCGCCGGCCTCAGCTCGTTCTTGTCGACGAGCTCGCCCATACCAACGCCCCCGGCAGCCGCCACCCCAAGCGCTATCTCGATGTCGAGGAGATCATTGCCGCCGGGATCGATGTGTTTGCGACCCTCAACATCCAGCATGTCGAGAGCCTGAACGACGTCGTCGCCCGCATCACCCGGATTCGCGTGCGTGAAACGGTTCCCGACAGCATCCTCGATCAGGCGGACGATATCGAGGTCATCGATCTCTCCCCGGAAGATCTGATCAAGCGCCTGCGCGAGGGCAAGGTCTATGTGCCGCAGCAGGCAGAGCGCGCCATACGTCACTACTTCTCGCCGGGCAACCTGACCGCGCTGCGCGAGCTGGCATTGCGCCGCACCGCGCAGCGCGTCGACGAGCAGCTCTTATCGCATATGCGGGCGCATGCGATTGCCGGTCCCTGGGCAGCCGGGGAGCGGGTGCTCGTCTGCGTCAGCGAAGCGCCGAGCACCGCAGGGCTGATCCGCTATGCCAGGCGCGTGGCCGACCGCATGCAGGTGCCGTGGACCGCGATCTATGTCGAGACCGCGCGCACGCAACGCCTGGCCGACGCCGAGCGTGATCGGATTGCGGACTTTCTGAGACTGGCCGAACGGCTCGGGGCTTCGACGATGACGATCCCGGGCCGCAACATTGCCGAAGAGGTCGTTGCCTACGCGACCGCTAACAACATCACCCAAATCGTCATCGGCAAATCGAGTCGGTCGCGCTGGTTCGAGTTGGTGCATGGCTCGGTCGTGCACGAGCTCGTGCGCAAAACGGGCGAGATCAGCGTCCACGTGATCTCCGCCGACGACAGTGAGACCGTGCCGCCAAAATCGGTTCAGACCCATCCCGGGATTGAGCCATTTCGCGTCGAGCCCTATCTCGGCAGCGCCGCCGCGGTCGCCATCGCTCTGGGTATTGGCCTGCTCCTCAAGCAGTTCATCGATGTCCAAAGCATCTCTCTGATATTTCTAACTGCAGTACTTGCCTCCGCGATCGCTTGGGGTCTGTGGCCATCGCTGTTCACGGTCATCGCGGGCGTGCTGGCGTACAATTTCTTTTTTATTCCGCCGCTCTACACCTTTAGCGTCGGAGATCCCGAAAACGTCCTGGCGCTTTTCTTCTTTTTGATTGTTGCGGTCATTGTCAGCAATTTGACGGCGCGGACCCGAACCCAGGTCGTGACCGCGCGATTGCGAGCGAAAACTACAGCGGAGCTGTACGCCTTCAGCCGCAAGGTCGCCGGCATCGGCGACCTTGACGATCTCCTGTGGGCGACTGCCTACCAGATCTCGTCGATGCTGAAAGTTCGCACCGTCCTCCTGATGCCGGCGAAAGAGGGCGATGGGCTTGATGTTGCATCGGGCTACCCGCCCGAGGACCAGCTCGACAGCGCGGACATGGCGGCGGCGCGATGGACCTGGGAGCACAATCGCCCCGCAGGCCGGGGCGCCGACACATTACCCGGCGGAAAACGCCTGTTCTTGCCGTTGCGCACCGAAAGCGGGCCCGTGGGCGTGCTCGGTATCGACCGTGATATGCCGGGACCGTTGCTGACCCCGGATGAACGGCGCCTGCTCGACGCGTTATGCGATCAGGGGGCGGTGGCGATCGAGCGCATCGCGCTCGCCAAGGGGCTCGACGAGGCGAGGGTGCTTGCCGAGACCGAGCGGCTGCGTGCCGCGCTGCTGACCTCGATATCGCACGATTTGCGCACACCGCTGGCCTCGATCCTCGGCACCGTGTCGAGCTTGCGCAGCTTTCCGGAAAGGTATGGTGCCGCCGAGCGCGAGGAATTGCTGACCACCTTGCAGGACGAAGCCGAGCGCTTGAACCGGTTCGTCTCCAACCTTCTCGACATGACCCGTATCGAATCCGGTGCCATCGAGCTGAAGCTCGAATTGCTCGATGTCACCGAGATCGTCGGTGCGGCATTGCAGCGGGCGGGGAACGTGCTGGCCGGGCACCGTGTCGAGGTCGCGATCGAGCCCGAACTGCCGATGCTGCGCCTCGACGCCGTGCTGTTCGAGCAAGTGCTGTTCAACCTGCTCGACAACGCGGCCAAATATTCGTCGGCCGGCAGCCGGATCGACATTCGCGCGAGCCGCGACGGCGAGCTAGTCGAGATCGAGGTGGTCGACGAAGGTCCCGGCATACCGCCGGCCGATTTCGAGCGCATCTTTGACAAGTTCTATCGCGTGCATGCGCAGGATCGCCGGCGCGCCGGGACCGGACTGGGCTTGGCGATCTGCCGCGGCTTTATCGAAGCGCTCGGCGGCTGGATCGTTGCGCGCAATCGGCGTGATCGCTCCGGCGCGGTTCTGACAATCCGGATGCCGGTGGTGCCCGAGATTACGGCGAGGCGAGAACCGGTTTTGGCGCATGGCTAAGGCGCTCACCGTCTTGGTCGTCGACGACGAGCCGCCGATCCGGCGCTTTTTGCGCACCAGCCTCGCCGCC
>DATNKF010000229.1:0-7794 GCA_035603555.1 Allostellaceae bacterium | reverse complement strand
ACCACGCGCAGCACGAAGAACAGCCGCGGATCGGCGATTTCCTGATTGCGGACCAGCAGGAAGACCGCGAGGCCGACTACCACCAGGGCGGCGCATGTTGCCGCGATCCGATCGAATTGCGGGCTGCCCCGACTGCTCGTTGTCTTCCTGGTCGCGGTCTTCGCCATCGGCGGTCCCCCCAGTTTGAACAGATTACGCTCAAACCAAGACGCACAACAGAAGCACCCTGACCTAGGTGTGTTCAGGATGAGCAGTGTAGCGGCGAGGTGAATTCGCTATGAAAGGGCGGCGCCGGCAGCATCTTGGAACCGTCTTAAAAATGCCGAGCTCGCATCGTATCCTCTCGGTCGAGCGGCCCTCCGGAAGGGTCACGGGTCGGATAAAGCCTGGATTCGGTTATTCAATCTCTAGGGGAGATTTTGCTGCAGATTCGCAGTATTTTTGCCAATTAGCGAAACCATAATTAAGCCTATGGTTGATAGGCATGGGTGGCGGAGTTCGGCGAGCGGATTTACAGCGCCGCACCCGGCGTGGCACTTTGGCCGTGTCTGGAGAAAATAAGGGCCGGTGGGGATGGCGGGACGGCTCGCGGGAAAACGGGCATTGGTGACCGCGGCGGGTCAGGGGATCGGCCGGGCGGCGGCATTGGTCTTTGCTGCCGAAGGGGCGAGCGTGCTCGCCACCGACATCGCCGAGGAGAAGCTGGCACCGTTGGCCGATGCGCTGATTGCAACCCGCCGGCTCGATGTGACCGACGATGGCGCGATCACGGCGCTCGCCGAGGAGCTCGGGCCGCTCGATGTCTTGTTCAACTGCGCCGGCTTTGTCCATCACGGCACGATCCTCGACGCCGACCCGATCGAATGGGACGCGTCTTTCGCCCTCAACGTGCGGTCGATGTTCGTGATGATCCGCGCTTTTCTGCCGAAGATGCTGGAGCATGCCGGCGGGGCCTCGATCATCAACATGGCCTCGACCGTCTCGTCGGTCAAAGGTGCCCCCAACCGCTGCGTCTACGGTGCCACGAAAGCGGCGGTCATCGGGCTGACCAAATCGGTCGCGATCGACTTCATCACCTATGGGATTCGCTGCAACGCGATCTGTCCGGGCACGATCGAGACGCCCTCGCTCGCAGACCGCATCGCCGCCCAAGGGGTGCGCGTCGTCGGCGGCACCGAGGCGGCGCGCCGCGCCTTTGTCGAGCGCCAGCCGCTGGGGCGGCTTGGCAGCGCCGAGGAGGTAGCGGCGTTGGCGGTCTACCTCGCCTCGGACGAATCCTCGTTCACCACCGGCGCGATCCACGTGATCGACGGCGGCTTCACACTCTGACGGACAACAGGAGAGATCGCGATGAAGCTCTTGCGCTATGGCCCTCCCGGTCAGGAAAAGCCGGGCCTCTTCGATCGTGACGGCAATATTCGCGACCTCTCGGGTGCCGTCCGCGACATCGACGGCGAAGCATTGGCGCCGGCGGCACTCGACCGGCTGCGCCGGCTCGATCCGGCAACACTGCCACTCGTCTCGGGATCGCCGCGGCTCGGCCCTTGCGTCGGCCGGGTGCCCAAAATCGTCGCCATCGGCCTCAATTATCGCCTTCACGCCCAGGAGGCGGGGGCGGCGATCCCGTCGGAGCCGATCTTTTTCATGAAGGCGACGTCTTCGATCTGCGGCCCGAACGACGACGTGATCATCCCCAAGGGCTCGCAGAAAACCGATTACGAGGTCGAGCTCGGCATCGTCATCGGCAGCTTGGCGCGTTACGTCTCGCTTGGCGACGCCCGCAAGCACGTCGCCGGCTATTGCGTCGTCAACGACGTCTCCGAGCGCGAATTTCAGATCGAGCGCGGCGGGCAATGGACCAAGGGCAAGAGCGCCGACACGTTTTGCCCGATCGGGCCCTGGCTGGTCACGGCCGACGAGGTTCCCGATCCCGGGAAGCTCGCACTGTGGACCGAGGTCAACGGCGAGCGGCGGCAGAACAGCAACACCGGCGACCTGATCTTCGGGGTCGACGAGATCGTCAGCTATGTCAGCCAGTTCATGACCTTGTTGCCGGGCGACCTGATCCCGACCGGGACGCCCTCGGGGGTCGGCATGGGCTTCAAGCCGCCCAAATTCCTCAAGCCGGGAGACCAGATGCGGCTATCGGTCGAGGGCTTGGGAGAGCAGAATCAACGGCTTGTGGCGTTCTCCGGATCGGGCCGAATACATGGCGCCGGCACCCTGTGAGTGCTAGCGCAATCTGGCGTCTTTACGCTATGATTCGGCGTTCAACGCGCTCGCCGCACTCTATTGCACGTTTAGAGGACCCATGTCCGAACGCCGCCAGAGCTTCTTTCGCGAGGACACCCTCCCAGGTCGCCGCGTCGACGCCAAAGTCAAATGGTTCAACGCCAGCAAGGGTTTTGGATTTGTCACGCCGGCCGACGGATCGCAAGATGCGTTTCTGCCGATGGCCGTCCTGCGTCGCGCCGGGTATGACGATGTGCGCGAAGGGGCGTCGATCACCTGCGAGATCGGCGCTGGAGCAAAGGGTCCGCTGGTGACCAACGTGTTGAACGTCGACGACAGCACAGCGCTCTCGTCGCCAAGCGGAACAGGTGGAGCCGACCGCGGGCCCCGCCCTGCCACGACGATCGAGGGTGCCGTCAAATGGTTCGAGGCTGAAAAAGGCTACGGATTCATCTCTCCCGACGGCGGGGGCAAGGACGTGTTCATCCACATCACCGCGTTGCGCCGCAGCGGCGTCAGCGCCCTCGACCCTGGTCAGCGGGTCAGGGTCGAGGTGGTCGATGGCAAAAAAGGGTTGGAGGCCGACCGCATCACCCTGATTTAGATCGTCGTCGATGGACCTAGCGGGGCCTCCGCATGGCAGCCGCGCGCCGAGGATGATCTAGCGTATCGAGCGTTCCATTGTTAGCTTAACCAACGCGACCGGATCGAACAGCTCCGGGAAGCGACGCAGCGGGTCTACTCGCCCGTCTCACCGATCATAGCGCGAGCCGAGACAATGGATTTGCACGATACGCTTCGGACCTATCGGCTTTTTTCGGGTTCCTACGACATTGTTTTCGGCCCGGTGTTCCATCCGGGGCGCAAGGACGCCGTGCGCATCGCCAATGACCGGCCGGGCCAGCGGATTCTCGAGGTCGGGGTCGGCACCGGTCTGTCGCTTCCTCATTTTCGCCCGGATTCGCGGGTGACCGGGATCGACGTGTCGGCCGAAATGCTGGCCAAAGCGCGACGCCGCGCTGAGCACCGCCGGCTCGCCCACGTCGAGGGCCTGCATGTGATGGATGCCGAGAACCTCGAATTCCCCGACAGCTCTTTCGACGCCGTTCTGGCGCTCTACGTCGCCTCCGTCGTGCCCAACCCGGAGCGCTTTGCCGCCGAGATGCGCCGGGTATGTATACCGGGCGGGACAATCGTCGTCGTCAACCATTTCACCAGCGAGAACCTGCTCTTGCGCTTAATGGAAAAGCGGGTGGGGCGGCTTGCCCGCCATATCGGCTTCCATGCCGATTTTCCATTCGATGCGTTCCGGCGCGACAGTCGACTGTCGATCCGCGAGGTACGGCCGAGCAATCTGTTCGGCTATTGGAAGCTGTTGCGCTGCGTCAACGAAAAGCCGGCCTCAAATCCAGCGTGAGCGCTAATCCACAAGACGGTCCGCCATACGCCATACGCGGATCTCGCGGAGCAGCGCCTCGATCGCAGCACAAGCAAAGCCGAGCGAGGTCTCATCGACAAGGCGGCCGTCGCGAACCTTGTCGGCGGTCGTGGTGATCGTCACCTCGCGCGCCAGAACGACGCGCGACAGCATCGAGTCGAGCGCCACACGCATGTGCTCCAAGCACCGAGCGCCGCCAAGCGGTCCGCGCGAGGTCGCCATGATTGCGACGGGTTTGTAGGCCATAACCGAGGTGAAGGCCGGGCGCGAGGCCCAATCGAGCGCGTTCTTCAATACCCCGGGAATACTGTGGTTGAATTCCGGCGCGCACAGCACGAGGCCATCGCTCCCGGCAATCGCCGCGAGGAATCGCTTGACCGGCTCGGGGCGCTTCTCGCCTTCGAAATCCTGGTCGTAAAGCGGTATCGGCCTCAGGTCATAGACCTCGAGCTCAGCGCGGCCGGCGAATTTCTCACTGAGTGTCTCGAGCACCGCATTCGAATAAGAGCCGCTGCGCAAGCTGCCCGACATTCCAATCAGGCGGAAGGGTGTCGTGTCTGAGGCCAAGTTTCGTTCTCTTGCAAGGGGTCGGCAGTTCTTCATAGCGAAAGCCGCTGGCCAACACCAACCTTCTCGCTCACCATGGCCAGCGGCCGGAACCGACGATTAGCACGACGATGCTGGAATTGAGACCGAACTGCGAATGCTGCGACCGGGATTTGCCGCCCGCCTCGCTCGAGGCCCGGATCTGCTCCTTCGAATGCACATTTTGCCACGACTGCGCCGAGCGCGTCCTTGGCGGCCGTTGTCCCAATTGCGGCGGCGAATTGGTGCGCCGGCCGATCCGGCCGTCCGACCGACTGCTGCGTCACCCCGCAGCGACGCGCCGGATATTTAAGCCGGAAGGATGCGCCCGGACATGACCCTGCGGGCGTCGCGGCGCGGGCTCGTCCCGCCCTTCATTGCGATGGATGTCCTGCGCGCCGCCAACGAGCGCGAGGCCGGCGGCGCCGATGTGATCCATCTCGAAGTCGGTCAGCCGGGCGCCCCGGCGCCAGAGCCCGTCCTCGAAGCCGCCCGACAGGCGCTGAAATCGGCGCAGATCGGCTACACCGACGCGCTGGGCATCGCACCTTTGCGGAAGGCGATCGCCGCGCATTATCAGGCGCAATACGAAGTCTCGGTCGACCCTGCCGAAGTCGTCGTGACGACCGGCTCGTCGGCAGCCTTTCAGCTCGCCTTTCTCGCCGCCTTCGAACCGGGCGATCGGGTGGGTGTCGCCATCCCGGGGTATCCGGCCTACCGCAACATCCTGGCGGCTCTCGACATTGAACCGGTGCTGATCGCGGCGGGCGAAAACGCTCATTATCAGCCGACCCCCGAACTGCTCGCCGATGTGGGGAGACTGGACGGGCTCATTGTCGCGAGCCCGGCCAATCCGACGGGAGCGATGATCCACGCGGTCGACCTCGCCCGGCTCGCCGAATATTGCCGGGAGCAACGCATTCGCCTGATCTCGGACGAGATCTACCACGGCATCACCTTCGAGACGGCGGCGGCCACGGCGCGCGCCTATGGGAGAGCGGCGGTCATCGTCAACTCGTTCTCGAAATATTACTGCATGACCGGCTGGCGGCTCGGCTGGATGCTGGTCCCGCCCGACCTCGCTCGCTCGGTCGAGTGCTTGGCGCAGAACTTCTACATCTCGCCGCCGGCCTTGTCGCAGTTGGCAGCACTTCCGGTATTCGGCTGCCGCGCCGAACTCGATGCTCACGTCGGGCGGTATCGGCAAAATCGCGATCTGCTGATCCACGCCCTCGCCGATGCCGGGCTGAGCCGTTTCGCGCCGGCCGAAGGGGCGTTCTACCTTTATGTCGACATCGCGAGCCTGACCCGAGACAGCGCCGATTTCTGCCGCCGGCTCCTCGCCGAGACCGGAGTTGCGCTGACACCAGGTCTTGATTTCAAC
This sequence comes from Allostellaceae bacterium, assembly GCA_035603555.1. Classification (GTDB taxonomy): domain Bacteria; phylum Pseudomonadota; class Alphaproteobacteria; order ATCC43930; family CGMCC-115725; genus AP-15. The sequence goes on along the minus strand of DATNKF010000229.1, from coordinate 2,155 downwards.
CCGGTCGACGGCGGGAGCTGGGTCCGGCTTTCGCTTGCCGGCACGACCGAGGAGGTGGCCGAGGCCGCCCGCCGTCTGGCGAATTGGCTCGCTAGATGATCACGTTCGCGTCGTGTACAGCCCAGCCTCGGTCACGACAAAGTCGATACGCCGGTCGACCAACGCACGCACACACTCGGCCGGGCGGTTGACGATCGGCTCCTCGTGTACATTGAAACTCGTGTTGATCAGCGCCGGGATGCCGGTGCGCCGTTCGAAGGCGACGACGATATCGTAGTAAAGCGGGTTGATGTCGCGGTGGATGATCTGTGGTCGCGCCGACCCGTCGACATGGACGACCGCCTCGATCGCTCGGCGCCACTGAGGCAGGACTTCGGTCGTGATCGTCATAAAGCGACACGCATAATTATTGACAGAGTTGATATCAAAGACCCTGCTCGCATTTTTTTCGGTTACCACCGGCGCGAACGGCATGAATTCCGAGCGCTGCAGCCGTCGATTGAGTTCGTCATGAGTGGCTCGCCGCGAGGGATTGGCAAGGATCGAGCGCGCGCCAAGCGCGCGCGGCCCAAACTCCATGCGTCCCCGAAAGATCGCGCCGATCTGACCGTCGGCAAGGCGGGCCGCAGCCCCCTCGATTGTCGGATCGTCGAGCCGCGCCACGTCCGGCTCCGCGATCAGCGCAGCGTCGATCGCGCTGTCATAATCGCGCCCCCAGTAAACATCATCGAGCCGGTAGCGCCGCTCGAGCCAGCCGTGCAGACCGTCGCGCGACAGCAGAAATCCCAATCCTGCCCCCAGTGAAAGCCCTTCATCCCCCATCGGCGGAACAATGAAGATCTCGTCGAGGCTCAGATGATCGGCGAGATGACGGTTGAGCTTGACATTGGCAAACAAGCCCCCGGACAGGCCGAGGTGGCGATGCGGCGCCTGCCGCAGGATACGGGTCAATGACACCAAGACGATGTCCTCGACCAGCTTTTGGATCGACGCGGCGGCGTCCTCCCGCTTGGCTCCATCGAGCAATTTGGTAATCGCCCGCCGCATCTCCTCGAAGGTGATCCAGGTGGATCGGACCTGGCCACGCTCATCGACGGCAAAATGCCGGGCCAAATCGCGATAGAAAACCGGCTCCCCAGAGGCCGCCAATCCGGTGATCTTGCCTTCATGGCGGAGCATGCGAAATCCGACGGCTTGGGTAACGATGCCATAGGCGAGAGCCACGCTCCCGCCGCCATACGGCGCGAGCAGCGCATCTTCGTCGCCGAACAGGCTGGTGAGGTTTTCCTCGCGGAAGGAGCGAGCCGAGTACGAAGTGTTATCTCCAATGCCGTCCGCCGTGTAGAGCAAGCCCTCGCTCCAATCCGTGAAAAACAACCCCGGCAGGGCGTGGCAAAAATGATGGTTGGACCAGTGAATTCGTACGCTTTGACTAAAACCGTGATCGACAAAGAAATCGGTCTCCGCGAAAACCAGGCTCGGATCGGCCACATGCTCTTTCCGCAGCGCGTTGACCAGCAGCCGGTGCGGCCGCCTCTGCAGGATTTCGGGCTTGGCGCGGACGGCGAGCCGGCGCCACGGCGTGCGCATTTTGAGGTAGTAGGTCTGGGGCAATGCCGAACGGGTCAACGCTACGGCATCGACGTCCCGCCGGGTGAGCCCGTGCATCGACAGGACTTCATCAACGCATGGCCAAGCCCATTCATCGGGCAGAACGCCGGCTCCCTTGATCCGGTTGAGGCGTTCCATTTGCACCGCTCCGAGGATGCGATATTCGTCGAACAAGGTGACGGAAGCTTCATGCTGACCCGCATGAATCCCGAGAATGATCATAGAGGCTCCGTTGTCCTCTGCTGCAACCGAATGTAATGGGGATATCGCTATGGAGGGACGGGCCGCCCGCCGGAATGGTAGCCGATCCGCCGTGGCCGAGGGTAGTGTCATGCAGCGAACGACACTTCTCGCTGTTTTTGCTGTTTTCGCAGCGAATTATCAGCGAACGCGGCCGCGATCCCCGCGGAAATCCTCGGTTTCCGGCGGCTAGGCGAACGGAATAACAGCGAGGCGCCCGCTGTTCCGCCGCTGTTTTTCGCTGTTTCTATGGATGCGGAGATCGCAAAGAGGCATAAGCTGAAATCGTTCTAGCGCAACGTGA
>DATNKF010000228.1:0-2032 GCA_035603555.1 Allostellaceae bacterium | reverse complement strand
GATGGCAAACTTCAGGCTCGTCGGGGATGTCCAACGCAATATTTCTCCGCCGATGGGCACACCAATGACGCCGCCGATCAGGAACGGCGCCAGCCGGGCCGGTTTGATCGACTGACGCAGCTTCCACACCGACCAGCCTTGCACGATCAGGCCAAAGGCGGCGATCAGCGTGGTACACTGAGCCGGCGGCAAAAAATGCTGCCATACCGCTGCAGCGACGATAGCAAACGCAAAGCCCGCAAGGCCGGTGACAAATGCCGCGGCAAAGGTGGCCAACACAAATAGGATCAGGTCGACGGCATAAAGCTCGCCCATTACGCACCCCATCGCTTCCGCCGTGGGCATGCCGCGGCGGCGATAGGGCAACGCTTGGCCTGTTACAGCTTGGGGGTGGTTGCCGATGACCTGGCCAAATCGTCGTGCGCCCGTGCTGTGCTGTCAACGACGAAATTTCCCGTGTCGGTGACGGATCAGTTGTCCGCCTTCGTAGCGCGTGAGTTGTCCGCCAAGTTCGCCTCCTGTTCTGGAGGGGGCGATGCGGCGGACACGCACGCTATGGGAGGTATTCGTGCTTCGGTTCGAAGAGGCGATGGAGCGTTACCGCAAGCGGCGGCTGACGGCGGAGGAGGCCGGCGAGCTGCTGGGCATGTCGGGGCGGCATTTCCGCCGGCTGCTCGGGCGCTACGAGGAGGAAGGCGCTGACGGGCTGCGCGATCGGCGGCTGGGCAAACCGTCGCCGCGGCGGGCGCCGCCGGCCGAGCTGACGCGCATGCAGATCCTCTATCAGGAGCGCTACCGCGACTTCACGGTGAAGCATTTTCACGAACAGATGCAGAGGCGGCACAACTACACCCTCGGCTACACGGTAACCCGGCTTGCGCTGCAAGGAGCCGGCCTCGTCGACAAGCAGAAGCGGCGCGGCGGCCCGCATCGCAAGAAGCGTCAGCGTCGGCCGCTGCCCGGCATGCTGTTGTTCCAGGACGGCTCGACCCACCGCTGGATCGGCGCTCTCGACCACGATCTCGATCTGATCGTCACCCTCGACGATGCGACGGGCGCGATTTATTCGGCCATCCTGGTCGAGGAAGAGGGCACCATGTCGAGCTTTCTCGGACTGTTCGAGACCATTGCCGAACAGGGGCTGTTCCGCGCCTTTTACACCGACCGCGGCTCGCATTACTTCTACACACCCAAAGCCGGCGGCAAGGTCGACAAATCAAAACCCACTCAGGTCGGCCGCGCCTTGGCGCAGCTCGGCATCACCCATATTCCGTCCTATTCGCCCGAAGCGCGCGGCCGCATGGAGCGGGTGTTCGGCACCCTGCAAAGCCGCCTGCCGCCGGAACTGCGGCTCGCCGAGATCACCACCCTCGAGGCCGCCAACCGCTATCTGAAGCAAGAGTTCGTGCCCGATTACAACGCCCGCTTCGCGGTGCCGGCAGCCGCGGAAGGCTCGGCCTTCATCCCCTACACCGGCCGGGCCCTGGAGGACGTCCTGTGCCTTCAGGAAACGCGCCAAGTCGGTCGCGACAACTGCGTCAACTGGAACGGGGTCGCCTTGCAGATCCCGCCGCAGCCCCATCGCCACCATTACGTCAAGGCAACCGTGCGGGTCCACCAATACCCCGACGGACAGCTCGCCATCTTCGACGGGCCAAGCTGCCTGGTGCGGTTCGACCGCACCGCAAAGCCGATCGACGTCTCCCGAGCCGCTTAATCCATGCCGCAGCCACAGCATCAAAAGCCCGCCTCGCGCGACGGCGAGCATGGGGTTTTTTAGGGATGAGGAGATCTACTGCGATGACCAGAAGCGCCTTCCAGCCGCCGGCACCGCGTTCCGGGAGCCGACCGCGGGCGACCGGCTCCCGTTATCGCAGTGAGTCTCCGACCGGCTATTCCTTGGCGGGGTGCTCCCCAGCAGAGCCCGCCTCCGCTTCACCGGTCACCGCTATGATAGCTCAAACCCAATCCCGCCACGCAGCGGACATCTGACGTGCTATGAAACACGGACATCTTCACGCGCTACCGACAG
>DATNKF010000227.1:0-4313 GCA_035603555.1 Allostellaceae bacterium | reverse complement strand
ACGAGCGCTTCTATGTCGCAGGCCATGACCGGGGCGGGCGTACAACCCACCGCATGTGCCTCGACCATCCGAAGAAGGTGATCAAGGCGGCGATCATCGACATCGTGCCCACGCTCGACATGTGGGCGGCGATGAACAAAGAAGCCGCCATCGGCGGCTGGCACTGGCCGTTTATGGCGCAGCCCTCCGATTTCCCCGAGCGCATGCTGGGCAGCGTCCCGGCCGACTGGTTCATGCGCAAGAAGCTGCTGAAGCTGACCGCCGATCTCAACCATATCCCGCCAGCGATCTGGGACGAGTATGTCCGCTGCTTCAACGAAAAGACGATCCGCGGCTCGTGTGGCGACTATCGCGCAGCGGCGACCATCGACTGCGACCTCGACACCGCGGACCTCGACCGTAAACTTAACATGCCGATCCTAGTGCTGTGGGGAAACAGCAGCAGCGTGGGCAAGCGGTTCGCCGATCCGCTCGGACTTTGGCGGCAGCGGGCGGAGGATGTCCGCGGCGAAGCGCTGCCGAGCGGCCACTACGTGAATGAGGAAGCGCCGGAGCAGGTGCTTGATTGGTTCCTGCGCTTCTTCGCCACCTAGGATCTGGACTCCTAGCCGCTGGATGACGAACGCGCTGAGGTTGGACGGCACGATAAATCTGGATCCGTAAATCTGGATCCGTCGGGCTCCGGCGACGTTGTCGAGAGTCCGTCGAAGCGCTTCGCGCCTATGGCCATGGAAGGCACCGTGGGACAGACTCCTTGGCGGAGCGAGAGGAATTCGAACCCTCGGTCGCTCTTGAGCGAATGGTCAACCTCGCAAAAGAGCCCTACGGTGGCTACAAGGAGAGCAGTATCGGCCGCGAATTCTCGCTGGAAGACATGCTCGACAGCTTCACCCAGCGCAAGAACGTAACCGCGCCGGGCTTAGGAGAGATAACATGCATCCGGCTTTGACCGAAGGCCGCGCCGCGGTCATCACCGGCGGGGCGAGCGGCATCGGCCTCGCGGCGGCGAAGCGGTTCGCCTCGCTGGGCATGAAGATCTGCCTCGCCGATCTGAGCCAAGACGCGCTCGACCGCGCCGCAGCCGAGATGCCGGGCGCAACCGTCATCACGGTGCCGACCGATGTCAGCAAAATGGACGAGGTCTTGCGGCTCAAGGAGCGGGCCTACGCCGCGTTCGGCGGGGTTGCGGTGCTGATGAACAATGCCGGCACCTCGCCGGGCGGCGGCCCGTGGGACCATTATGAGCGCTGGCAGCGCGTGCTCGGGGTCAATTTGTGGGGCGTCGTCAACGGGGTGCACGCCTTCTCCCAGGCGATGATCGACCAGCAGACGCCCGGCGCGATCGTCAACACCGGCTCGAAGCAGGGCATCACCTGCCCGCCCGGCGACACCGCCTACAACATCACCAAGGCCGGGGTGAAGGTATTGACCGAGGGGCTGGCATATGCGCTGCGCACCGTCGCGGGCTGCCGGCTCACCGCGCATCTCCTGGTGCCGGGCTCGACCTTTACCGGCATGACCGCGCGCGGCCGTACCGAGAAGCCGCCCGGCGCCTGGACGCCGGAGCAGGTCGTCCACTTCATGCTCGCAGCGATGGCGGCGGGCGATTTCTACATCATCTGCCCCGACAACGACGTGACCCGCGACATCGACAACCGCCGAATCTTGTGGGCGGCCGAGGACCTCATCCGCAACCGCCCGGCGCTGTCGCGCTGGCATCCGGATTACGCCGACGAGTTCGCCGAATTTCTGACCCTGGAAGCGCCGTTTCGGCGCTGACCGATGAAGGAGGTTCTATGACCGAATTGCCAAAGCGCGAACTCGGGCGCACCGGTCTCGAGGTAACGATGCTCGGCTACGGCGCGATGGAGCTGCGCGGCGCGCCGCGCGCCCGCGACATCAGTGAAGCCCAAGCCGAAACGATCCTCAACGCAGTGCTCGATTCCGGGATCAACTACATTGACACGTCGATCGATTACGGGCTCAGCGAGGAGCGCATCGGCCGCTACATCGGGCATCGGCGCGATGAGTATTATCTCGCCAGCAAATGCGGCTGCCTGGTCGGCGCGCCGCCGGCGCCGCGCGGCGACCGCAGTCCGCATGTGTTCACGCCGGAGAACATTATCGCCGGGGTCGAGCAGAGCTTGCGTCGCATGCAGACCGATCATCTCGATGTGGTGCAGTTCCACAGCTCGCCATCGCAGCGGACGCTTCAGGACAATGGCGCGGTCGATGCTCTGCTTAAACTGAAGGACGCCGGCAAGGTGCGGTTCATCGTCCGGCACCTTTCCTAATCTGAAAGATCACATAGCGATGGGCATCTTCGATGTCTTTCAGATTCCCTATTCGGCCGTCGAGCGGGAGCACGAGGCGGCGATTACGGCGGCGTCCCAAGCCGGAGCGGGCATCGTCATTCGCGGCGGCGCGGCGAAGGGCGCGCCGGCGCCGGGCAAGCAGGCCGGGATGCAATGGGACCGCTGGGCGCAGGCCGGCCTCGACGATCAGTTGCAGGGGATGGCCCCCGTCGAATTCGTCCTGCGCTTTACCTTCTCGCACCCGGACATGGACACGACGATCGTCGGTACCGTGAACCCGTCGCATCTCCACGCCAATCTGGCTGCACTACGTGACGGGCCGCTGCCGCCGGACCTTTACGCCGAGGCAAAGCGCCGTCTCGCCGCCGCTGGCCTCGCGCCGCAGGCCATGTAGGGAGCTGCGCCGATGAGCTTCAAGATCCTGCTGCTGGCACCCGATGCCGACCCCTCTTGGCCCGAGAAAATCCGGCGCGCAGTGCCTGGCGTCGTCGTTAACACGTACAGCGATCCGCAGGACGCCCTCGACGACATCGCCGATGCCGACGCCGCCTACGGCACGGTGCCGCCCGAGCTGCTCGCCCGCGCCAAGAAGCTGCGCTGGATCTGTGCGGCCCGTGCCGGGCTCGGCGGCGCCTGGTTCTACGACGCGCTGGTCAACAGCGACGTCCTCGTCACCAACATGCGCGGCAGCTACAACGAGCACCTCGCCGCCCATGCCGTCGCGTTCCTCCTCGCCTTCGCCCGCCGCTTCGATCACTACCTGCCACAAAAGCGCTGGCAGCGAGGCCCGCAAATGATCGATCTGCCGGAGCAGACCGTGTTGATCGTTGGGGTCGGCGGCGCCGGCGGCGAGGCCAGTAAGCTTTGCGCCGCGCTCGCCATGCGGGTGCTCGGCATCGACCCGCGGGTGACCGAACTGCCGCCCGGGATGAGCGACCTGGCAACCCCCGAGCGGCTGGGGGAGCGATTGGGCGAAGCCGATTTCGTGATCCTGACGACACCCGAGACGCCGGACACCGTAGGCATGTTCAATGCGCGGCTGTTCGCGCGGATGAAGCGCGGTGCGCATTTTATCAATATTGCCCGCGGCCGCTGCGTCGTGACCGACGATCTCGTTGCGGCTCTCCGCAGCGGCCACCTCGCCGGCGCCGGCCTCGACGTCGCGGACCCCGAGCCATTGCCGCCCGATCACCCGCTGTGGAGCATGCCGAACGTGCTGATCACCCCGCATGTTGCGATCTACGGCACCCCCTACCGCGACAAATGGGAGGCGATGCTGATCGAAAACTGCCGCCGCTTTGCCGCCGGGCAACCGTTGCTCAATATCGTCGACAAGGAGAAATGGTTCTGATGCGGTTGATCCATCTTCCTTCAAATTTCGTCATCGCCAGGCGGCCCGAGTGAGCCATGGAATACGTGAAGCTCGGCCGCACCGGCCTGGACGTGTCGCGCATCTGCCTCGGCTGCATGAGCTATGGCGGCGGCAACCGGGGCAATCACGCCTGGTCGCTCAGCGAGGAGGAGAGCAAACCCTTCATCAAGAAGGCGCTCGAAGCCGGCATCAACTTCTTCGACACCGCCAACCGTTATTCGCTCGGCAACAGCGAAGAGATCCTCGGTCGCGCAATCCGGGACTTTGCCCGCCGCGACGAGGTTGTCATCGCCACCAAGGTGTACGGACGCATGCGCCCCGGCCCGAACGGCGCCGGGCTTTCCCGCAAGGCGATCTTTGCCGAGATCGACGCCAGCCTCGGCCGCCTCGGCATGGATTACGTCGACCTCTACCAGATCCATCGCTGGGACTACGACACCCCGATCGAGGAAACGCTCGAAGCGCTGCACGATGTCGTCAAGGTGGGCAAGGCCCGCTACATCGGTGCGTCGTCAAAGGCGGCGCCATGCGCTCTCGCGCGGGCTCGTTCGTCAAGGAATGCCGCAAGCTGCGCTTCTGGGACCGCGAGACGCAAGTGAAGCAAGTGTAGGCCCGAACTCCCCTCG
>DATNKF010000226.1:0-7303 GCA_035603555.1 Allostellaceae bacterium | reverse complement strand
TCGGCGATCGATGCAATGAGGTGGGCGTTGATGCCCTCGCGGTAGCAGACGAGATCGGCGAGCTTCTCGTGCACCGCCGGCAATCTATCCAGACCGGTCTGCCGCACGTTCCACAATGCCGCCCCGATCATCAAATCGGCGGTGTAGAGGATGCGCAGTACGTAGGGGAAGGCCGAATAGCGGTGGAGGGTCCCGCGAATATAGGAGGCGGCACGCGTGTGGCGGTAAAAGAATACGTCCTCCCACGGCACCAGTACATCGTCGAGGACGACGAGCGTATCGATTTCGTCAAAGCGGCTCGCGAGCGGGTAATCAGCGGCATCCGCGCGTCCGGCAAAGCCCGAGCGGCAGAGATGCTTGACCCCACTAGCGCCCATCCTGACGATGCAGCCGACCGCGTAGTCCGACAATTGCTCGTCCGACCAGGGGCCGAGCGTCGGCTTCAGGAACGCCTGGTCGGCGTAGGAAGCGGCGGTCTCGTATTTGGCGCCGCGCAGCACGATCCCGGCATCGGTTTCCCTTGTCACGTGCACCATCATGTCGGGGTCCTGGTCCTGTGGGCGCTTGGAGCGGTCGCCCTTGGGATCGGTGTTTGCCGAAACGTGGAATATGTCCTGCTGGAGAACCCGGCGGATGTGGTGCTCGATATTGTCGCCAAAGCGCGGATCGATCTCGTTCAGCACGTCGCGGCCATCGTACAGCGACCACATCTCGCCGACTGTCTCGTCGCCGACGCGGGTCAGGACGCCACGAATGTCATTGAGGTAGGCATCGACGGCGTGCCATTTCTCATGCCAATGCCCCTTTTCGGTCGGCGGCCGCAGCAAGGTCGAGAAGCGCTCGCCACCCTCGGCGTAGCCCATGGTGCTGGCCCAAGCCGCCTCGTGCGCCATGTCGTACATGCGGGCCTTGCAGTCGACGACCGGCTTGAAGGCGGGGTGGATCGTCACGTCCTTCACGCGCTCGCCGTCGATCCAGACCTCGCGACCGTCGCGCAGGCCGGCGCGATATTCGTCCCCGGTTCGGATCATGCCAACCTCTCGCCGATCACCCCGCGGCATGGTAGCGATGCCCGACCGAGCGGTAAAACGCGCAAATCGCTACGCATGCTCGCTCGTTGACCCGCTCCACCGAGGCTGTTGGCAGATGATCCTGACCCCGGTCACGCCTGCTGCGCTGCCAGGCCTACTAGACCGCTTCATGGCCCGCCTTTCCGACCGCCTCTCGCGCTCGGTGTTTCGGCGAATTCGCGCGACCTCGCCGCACCGCGCCGCCGGAGCGGAGGCTGAGCAGCACCGCCTCGCGGCGCTCTCGATTGCCCACGCCTTCGGCCTGGCGATCCACCCCGAGGGGATGCCGTGTAAGTTCAATTGGGACGGAGTGGCGCTGCTCGGTGCGACCGAGGCTTATGTCATCCTGCACGAAGTCGCTCATTTTGTGCTGGCTCCGCCCGAAAGGCGAGGGCTCGTCGAGTTCGGGCTCGGACCCGGTCCGGATACGCTCGATCGCGTTGCGGCCGAGCGCGCCGCCACGCTGCGACCGCTGGAGCGCGAAGCCGACGAAGCGGCGGCCTCGCTCCTCGGGATCGTCTGGGAGGCGACTCTCGGCCAGCCGGCACTCGCCTCTTTCCTCGATCAGAACTGGCTCGAAGGCCTCGACCGCTCCGGTCCCCAGCACTTCATGGCGGTGCTAGAAACATTGCGCTGCCGAGGTCTGCTCAGCGCGGTCGAAATGCCTGTTGCTTCCATAGCTCCCACGCGCGGCTGAGAACTAGGTTGTTGGTCGCGGTGGCCTTGGCCGCCTCCTCAGCATTGAGAAAGGCGACTTCGCCCTGGCCGAGCCGGAGCGCCTCGGCTTGGAGCTTGGCGTTGATCTCGGTGTAGATGGCCCGGAAGACGACCTGTTCGATCGATTGGCCGACGACGACATTGCCATGCCCGCGCATCAGCACGACTGCCGACCCGCCGAGCTTGCGCGCAACCGCCGCGCCGAGCGCCGGGTCTCGGATCAGCATATCGGTCGCAGCGCCCCCGGCCTCGCGGATCTCGAAGACCGGGGCGCCAGCGCCGAGGAAAGAGCTCATGTGGTAGATCGGCCGCAACGGCACATCGGTGGCGCCGAACGGGATGATCGACGGCGAATGGCTATGTACGACCGCCTTGATGTCGGGATAGGCCTTGTAGATCTCGCTATGGATGAAGCGCTCGACATAGAGCGCACGATCGCGTGGCTCGAACGCATTGCCGTCGAGATCGAACTCCAGGATGTCGCCGGCCGAGACCAGGCCTGGAGCCATGCTGCGCGCGAGCAGAAAGCGCCCTGGGTCCCCCTCGTGCCGCACGCTGACATGGCCGAAACCATCGACCACGCCCTGGTCTGAGAGGATGCGGTTGGCGGCGACGAGATCCTCGATGAGATCCGGACGCGGCCTCGCCCTTGTTCTCGAAACTGCTGCTTCGGCCACTTCCAGCGCCGCTGCGGCGCCGGCGAGCAGAAACGCGCCCAGCAGGGGAACCGATTTGCGCATGCGTCCTCCCGTTCCGATTTCGGTTCACTCTCCTCGACCGGGGCGCTTCGGGCAAGATTGACACTTGCGGACGCTCGGGATTTGATCCGACGGGCGCCAAAGCAACGGAGGAGGCGATGGAAAGACGCACACTCGGCCGGACCGGGCTCGATGTTTCGCTCCTCGGGTTCGGATGCGGTGCCGTCGGCGGGCTGATGGTGCGCGGCAATCCCTCCGACCAGGAGCGGGCCGTCGCTCGCGCGCTCGAGCTCGGCCTCAACTATTTCGATACCGCAGCGATGTACGGGAACGGGGAATCCGAGCGCAATCTCGGACGCGTCATCAAGAGTTTGAAGCCCGACATCGTGGTTGGCACCAAAGTGCGCGTTCCGGACGGCGAACGCAGCCGAGCCGGCGCGGCGATCGCGACCTCGCTGGAGGCGAGCCTGCAGCGCCTGCAGCTCGACCGCGTCGATCTCTTCCAACTGCACAATCACATCACCGCCGATGGCAGCGATGGCGGCTTTACCCCCGAGACCGTGCTCGGCGAGATCGTCCCGGCCTTCGAGCGCTTGCGACAGCAAGGCAAAATCCGCTTCTTTGGCATCACTGCGGTCGGCGACACCGCAGCACTTCACGGGGTCGTCGATGCCTGCGCCTTCGACACTGCACAGGTCAGCTACAATATGCTCAATCCAAGCGCCGGCGCCGCGGCTCCACCGGGTTATCCCGCGCATGACTACGGCAATCTGCTGGCCCATACGAAGGCCGCCGATATGGGCGTCATCAACATCCGGGTGCTCGCCGCTGGTGCCTTGAGCGGGACGGAAGACCGCCACCCGCTCGGATCGCCGAGCGTCGAGCCGATCGGCTCCGGCGGCAGCTACCGCACCGATGCCCAGCGCGCGCGCCGGCTCGAGCCGCTGATTCGCGAGGGCCATGCCGAAAGCCTGATCGAGGCGGCACTGCGGTTTGCGATTGCCAACGACGCCGTTTCGACCGTGCTGGTTGGCTATTCGACGCTCGACCATCTCGAAGATGCCGCGCGCTCGATCAACAAGGGTCCGCTGTCGCGCGCCGCCCTCGATCGGCTTGCAGAGTTGCAGCGTGCCTTTGTCGGCGAGCCGCGCTGATGGAAGAGGGAGCAGCCTGACGGCGCGACGTGCGTATCCGCTACCGCTATCGGGACAGCGAAAAGCTATTCGATCAGCCGTGCCAATCGGTCGTTCTCGGGCGGCCGCGGCAAGGTGTCCACATAGATATCGATTTGACCCCGGATCTACGGGTCTCGCGGCCGCATGCGCGGATCTCGATTGCTGACGGTCACTACTGGATCGAGGATCTCAACAGCGCCAACGGCACGGAACTAGCCGGCGAGCAGATCAAAGGCAAGGGCAAGCTGCGGCTCGAGCCCGGCCAGACGATCCGGGTCAGCGACACGACGGTCGAGGTTGAGATCCCGGTCACCCGGACCAGCCTCGACGACGGCCTCTGCTTTGACGACCGGACGATCGTCACGGCCCCGGACACGGGCCTCGATATCGGTGCGATCATCGACGCGGGTGCGCCGGTGCTCGAGCCCGGCCAAGCCGTCGATCCGGCTCGCGCGGAGGCGCTCGCCCTGCTCTACGAGCTGCCGCTGCGATTCGGCGAGGCGACCGATCTCGACACGCTGTTCCAAACGATCATCGAGCGGCTCGTCGCAATTATCCCGGCCGCCAGCCGGGGCGCTTTGCTGCTGGAAGATCCAGAGAGCCGGGGGCTATTGCTGAAGGCACATGTACCGGTAGGGCGCCCTTCGGTCAGCACGACCCTGGCATCGCAGGCGATGGCAACACGGCAGGGATTTATTTGGCACGAGAGCACCGACCCCAGTCAAAGCCAGGTTATCAATCGCATCAGGGCCGGCATGTATGTGCCGCTGATTTGGCGGGGGCGGGCACTGGGGGCAGCATGCGTTGACAACAGCGAAGGTGGGACGCTCTTTACCGCCGACGATTTGCGCTTGATGCTCGCGGTCGCCCACTACGCCGCCATGGCCGCGACACAGACCAAACTGCAGGAGGACCTTCGCCGCAACGCAGCCCTGCTCAGCAGGCTGCTGACGAACTTCTCGCCCAAAATCCGCGACAAGCTTTTGTCGAGGGCTGCTCATGGCCGACTGCGTCCGGGCGGCGAAAAATCCGAAGTGGTAATTCTCGAATCGGATATCCGCGGCTTCACACTATTGACTGCGGGCATGGACACCGACGACGTGGTGGACATGCTCAACGACTATTTTGCCGCACTGGTCGATGCGATTTTCGAACACGACGGCACCGTGGACAAGATCAATGGAGACGCCATCCTCGCCGTCTTTGGCTGCCCCGAACCGGATGCTTTGCGGCATGAAAAGGCCGTGCGCGCGGCATTGGCGATGCAATCGGTGATGACCGAAGTCAGCGAACGGCGCAAGCGTCGCGGCCAAGTCACCTGCACGATCGGCATTGGTGTCCATTGCGGAGAGGTGCTGCACGGGTTCATCGGCTCCAATGACCGCATGGAGCTGACGATCATCGGCGAAGCCGCCAACTGGACGGATCGGTACTGTGCCGGTGCAAAAAGCGGCGAGATCCTGATCAGCCCCGCCTTGCACCAGCGACTGTGGCGCTATGTAGACGCCGAATTGACCAGGATCGAGACGAAACACGAGGGAATGCTCAGCGCCTACCGGCTCACGAGGATCACCGGTACGGCGGGTTGAAGCTTTACAGCTATAGGGCGGCCGGGGCGCCGGGTCACGCCTGGCAGGCGACAACCACCACGCTGACATTGTCTTGTGCGCCGCTCGACAACGCGCTTTCCATCAGCCGATCGGCGGCTCTCTCCACCGGATGATCGAGCAAAATAGTGGCAATGTCGCGATCGGCGAGCGCGCGGCAAAGTCCGTCCGAACAGAGCAGCAGAATGTCGCCCGACGCGAGTTGGTTCCACCTTTCTTCGAGCGTCAGCCCGTCCGCCGCTCCCAGCAGGTTGGTGACGACATGGGCCAGCGGATGGTCAGCCGCGGCTTCAGGTCGGATTTCGCCGCGGTCGACAAGGTTTTGAACGTAGCTGTGGTCGCGGCTCTCCTGCCTCAGCGCGCCGGCCCGCAGCAGGTAGCAGCGGCTGTCGCCGGCCCACAGGCAGCAACTGCGACCCTCGACAATCAGCAAGACGACGACAGTGCTGCAGATCATGGCCCGCGGCCCGATGTCGGCGGCTTTTTCTCGCAGCTCCTGGTTGACACGGCTGAGACGGGTTCTGACATCGTCGATCAGCTGAGCGGTCGATGGCGGCGGGGACACTTTGCCGAGCTCCGTGATTATACTCTCGCTCGCGTAATTGCCGCACTGATGGCCGCCGGCGCCGTCGGCAACCGCCCACAGCCCGATCTCCGGCCGTTCGAGCACGGCGTCCTCGTTGCGCTGGCGCACGGCGCCGGCATGGGTTCGCACGGCCGACCGGTAGCGGAGCTTGTGATTGATCGCAGTCATCGTCCCTCGGCGTACAGCGGCTCTATTTCTTGGCGTCCGAACCCTGCTCGATTTTCAGCCGGCAGCTGAAATATGCCAAAATTCGCGCTTGCCGCTGCACTTCGGCGAGGGCTGATCCGCCGATGCTTCCGGCGATCTGGCGCGCTTCATCGAGCCGGTCTTTGAGGCTCGCCACCGCGCGCGCAGTCGACCCGTCGAAGCCGACTTGCAGAAATTTGTCCGGGGTGTACTCGGTCGCCCCGATTCGGAAGTCCCCCGGATTGAACGTGCATGCAGCAAACGGATCGGGTGCGGGAGGGGTGGGCTGGGGCGGCGCTACGGCAACCGGTGAGGGAGAAGCTGCCTGAGGCTCCGGAGCTTCGACCGGCTTCTTTTCTCCGCCAAGAATGGCGCGCGATGCCTCGCTGCGTAAGCGCTCTAGAAAGGCAGCTGAGATTTTCCCGCCGCTAACCAGATCCCCCGCCGGCAAACCGGACTGCACTTGGAATTTGCCGACGGCCCTGAGGGTCTGCTGACCCGCGATGCCGTCAATCGGTCCGGGATCGATTCCGAGCCGAGCCAGCATAAATTGGATTTCGCGAATGAGTGCTGCATTGACCTCGACGTCCCGGGCCTCCGCCGCGACACTGGCAGTGTGAAAGGGAGCTGAGACGGCTATGAGCATTGCCAGCGAAACCGCAATAGTGCCGAGCAACCCCGTGACGAGATCGCGCCCGCTCATCCACGCGCCCCCACTCAGTTTCCTCCGTGGACTCTTAGAAACGCCTCTCGGTCGCGTTCATTTGGGATATGGGCCGCCAGTGCGCGATAGAATTTGTCCAGCGTTTCGTATTTTTCGAGCTCTCTCTTGACCAGGATTCTGGCGATCGGGCCAATGTAGCGAATGAGATTCGATTCAATAGAGGCGATGTTCGCCGGCGTAGGCGAGGTGGCTGGCCGATCGCCCTTTCGCCGATCCTCGGTCGCCGGCTTTGACGGCGTCACCGGGGGCACCCCGCCGGCCACGCCTGCCGCCGCTCGCCGCCTTCCTTTCGCCAGGAATTCGGCATGCTCCCGCGGGTTGTCGACATGCTTGCCCAGCATCTCGTAGAGGGCCGTAAGGTCGTTGGTCTGCCGGGCCGCGCGCCTTACGGCGATCGCCGCCATCGGGCCGATGCACGTCGCCAGATCGCGCTCGATTTCGCGAAGCAGGTCGGGATGCCAACTCGGTTCCGCCGGTGTAGTTTTCTCGACCCCGGCGCTCGCCATCGAGTTATCGGGGAGTTGTGGTTGCAGCAGCGGC
>DATNKF010000225.1:0-2825 GCA_035603555.1 Allostellaceae bacterium | reverse complement strand
GATGTTGCCGCCCGTAGGGTAGCGCCTCAGTCGGGACGTGAGGCGGCCCGCCGCAAGCCCGACGAGGTCGCGCTGAGCCCGGTTCCGATCTGGACGCGGACGCCGGCCGCTCCACCAACAATCCAGTAGCCAAGTCGTGAGAAAGATGGCTCCTGTCAGTGTCAACGGGGGACATCGCGCCATGGAAAGTCTGCCAGATTGGGCGTATTCATCATCGCGACTGCTATTGGGGTCGGTTAGTCCTGGGCTCGCCCTCCTGATGGCTGGTCCCGTTGGTCGGTTTCTGCGTCGCGTGCTATTTGTCCGAGGGCACGGCGGCGCCCCTGGTCACCAACCGGTCGGGCCCGGGGGTCGACGGACGAAGCCGATGATCGGTCGCGTCGGCGAAGCTCCTTAATGGGGACGTTAGCCAGCCCGTTTCAGATCAGTGTCTCGATCCGGCCTGAGACGCACGCCATGCTTGCGACCTCCGGCGGCCGCTGCAGAGCTTCGGCCACGAAGCCAGTAGCTCAGGCGAGTTCGAGAAAGCGCGCGGCTCTTTGCCTGCAGCCTCGCGTCTGACTGTCCAACCCCGAAGCAGGTGATCGGCGGTTTGCTCGGACGAACCTCGCTCGGCCTGTTCTTTCAGATCCTCTTCAACAAGACCCAGTTCCAGAGCGTCAAGTCGCCCCTCGCTCAATTCCGCTGCCGCCGTACCGCCAATGTCGCGTCGATACGTGCCCTGGCTACCGCCACCTCACGCGGATAAGTCTTCGCCGCATACGATTTTGGATAGGCCTCAGCGATCGCGCTCTGCAGGTCGCGCAGCGCCTCGCTCAAATCGACCCGGCGTTTTCCACCATTTTCTTCGAAACCTCGAGCGCGGCCGCCAGGCGCTCCGCAAACCATCGATCAACGTAGGTGTCGTAGTCGGAATCCTCTCCGGGCCTGCGCACCGTGCGGATCTTGTCGGCGAGCCGGCACGCGTCATGGCCGCGCGCTCGTCGTCCATCTGCTGGTAGCGCGCCGCCGTCTCCCGGGTCACCGCGATTTCCTCGCGCAGCATGTCCGTGCTGAGAAAGCCGCCGATGAGCGCCATCAAGGCGAGGGCGGTGAGGGCGACGCGGCAGCGCGGCGTGACGCGAGATCGGCGGCGCGTCGATCAGCCAGGCGAGCCAAGCCGTGACTATAAGTGGCACGACCGTTACCGCAATCGTCGCGCCCCCGATCAGCACCAGGCCGAAATGTTTGTTCTCGATTTGCCCGACGGCAGCGCTCCCTCCGATCGCGACAAGCACGCACGGAATGACGAGTATCCCGATCAGCACGGACGCGCCGAGCACCAATGTCAGCTGCAACCATCGCCGGCGGACGGGCAACCAGTCGAATGCATCGGCGAATACGGATCCGGCGATCACCGGCAGCAGCAGGATCCATGCGAGCGCGACGGGCTCCAGCCTCACGAGCACCATCGCGCCGCGACGGCCCATCACTCCAGCCGGACCACGGCGCCGACATGAAGACCAGGCTGGCAAACCACACCTGCAGGAGAGCCGCCAGGGCGAGCAGCAGGTTGAGCAGGTATTTCATCCGATATTTCCCAGAGTCCCAGGTCCGAAGGCAGAGCTCGGCCTCGGCGAGCCGGATCAGACCGGGTGCCGTGACCGCACGCGGATCGAAGCGCACCCGGAGCTCGGCCTTGGTACTGGTTGCGGTCACCGAGATCACCCCCCCGGCACGACCCGCAACGCGTTTTCGACCCGACGCGCCGTGAGATCCCGCGCCATCGCGGGGTGACGGGCGTCCAGGCGCCCGTTCGCCAGGCTCAGGATCTCGATGGTCGAGACGATACCCAAGTGCCGATGCAACGTGACCGTCTCGCCGTCGGGCCAGTGCGGCAGTTCGGCCTCGTCCATCCCCTCGCCGGCGCCGGCAGCGGCGAGCCGGGTCGGGAAGCCATCAGCGTCGCCATCCGCCAGCCGGTAGCTCAATGTCGCAGTCGCTCGGGCAGGATCGATCGACAATGAATGGATCTCGCCAAACTGCAGGACGCGCTGTGCAAAAACGCCGCGCGAGCGCCTCACCACCCGGCCCGAAGACCCGATCCTCGGTGACGGCGAGCGTACCCGGGCCAGCCTTCGCAGAGGAGGCCGCTGCCCCCGCCGTCAAGCCAGCGTCGCCCCGGTATAGGGCTGAAGCTCGCCGCTCTCGACCATGTCCTCGAGCCTCGCCGTGATATCGGCATCATCGGCGTCGAGTACATCGAAGATCTCGTGCAGCTTGCGCCGCCGCCGGTCGATTTCGAAAACGAGATACCCCACGGCGAGCGCCCCCAATACCATCGAGAAGATTTCTCCGACCCTGTCGAACATCGTTCCTCTCCTGCTCCGCAGTCACCCGCCGATCTCGCGCGCCTCGTGATGCATGATGATTTCGATCGCGCCCATGAGCCCCTCCCGGCGAAGGTTGGCGCGGATGTCCGCTTCGAGATCCGTCGAGCGGCGGTGCGTTACGAGGAAGCGGACGAACGCCTGCAGCCCCAGGAGCGCCTGCTGGGGGGTGCGCAACAGACCAAGAGACAGCCGAAACCCGTGGAAACCGACAGTCCCGCCCTTGTCCAGAGCCTCCATGTCGTGCACCGCGATGATCGGGTCGCGGCCAATTCGAGACGCGTGATGACGCTGGAACGCGATCGACTGCTCCCGGCTCAAGACATAGATCGGATCGTCCTTCTGCAAATTGCGGATCAGCGCGAAATTCTCGACAAGAACCCTATGCGCCGGCGAGTTCCAGCCCGAATCGACGATGAAGATGTGAAAGCGCGCTGCAGCGGACGGTTCGTCCGT
>DATNKF010000224.1:0-2321 GCA_035603555.1 Allostellaceae bacterium | reverse complement strand
TCAGCCCGGTCTGCGGAAGTTTCATACGATTAGTCTCCCACCATGGCGTTTTAGACAGATGGTCTCGACAACGACACCCACCCGCCCAAGCGTTGAGAGATCCTTATATGAGGGACTTGCTGTCAAGCAGGTGAAGTTTCTCTGTTCGGCCGAGGGCCGTTTCTCGTCCCGGCCTGCGGAACTCGTGCGTCGCGCGCAGAAGCGGTCAGGACTGGCCGAAGGCCACCGCCATGAGGCGGCTTGGTCTTGACTGCTTCGAGCACGGCGCGATCTTGAGCTGGATCGGGCCCGGTCCTACTATTGGTCAGCGAGGTCGATCCTCTGCGGTGCGGTCGTGCGCCTGGCGCATCAACTTATATCCGGCAGCTCCGTTACGGCTTGCCACAATCCTGCATGCACGGCACAGGTGATCGAGTAGACGGGTTCACACTTTTTGCCGGCGCGAGAGACGCCAATCGTATCCTCGACTACCCGTCGCCCCGCCTGTGGAGCCCTATGCAGGGTTCCAAAGCCCGGAGAAGCGCGCTGATTCTATGCGGGGCGCAGTTTGGCTTTGGCGATGGCTACGCCCTCGGGAACCAGGCCGGTCTCGACATAGCGCCAGAGAGAGATGGCGAGCTTGCGGGCCAAGGCGATCAGCATGATGCGCCGGATTCGACTTGATTGGCCGGCCGTCCTCTGGATGTACCAATGCGAGAGCGGGCTGGCTGGTTGATATTTCTGCCAGAGCCATGCGACTTCGATCAGAATGCGCCGAGCCCAGCTGTTGCCGGCCTTGGATATTCCCTGGCACCGCGTCGTCGATCCGCTGTCATAGGCGCTCGGTGTAAGACCGAGATACGATCCCAGTTGCCGTCGGCTGGCGAAGGATCGGGCGAACACCTCGCGAGCAAGGATTGCCGCGCTGGTGGCACCCACTCCGTGCAACGCGACGAGTAATTGTCTCTTTTGTTCGACCACCGGGTCTTGCGCGTCGGCCGTGTCGCGTTCCTTCTCAACCTCACGAAGCTGGGTCGCGATCAGGGAGAGGCGAGCGTATTCGCGTTCGAGTTCGCGACGCAGCCGATCTGGCAGCGGATGACCTTCCGCGGTCTCGAGGGCGGCAAAGTCGATCCGAGTCCGGCGTAGCTTCGGCTTGATGTCCCGGATACCCTGTGCAAACAGCAATCCCTTGATGCGATTGATGTGGCCCGTGCGTTCCCGGACGAGACGCTGGCGCTCCCGATGCGAACGGCGAGCATCTTCTTCCTCAACCGAGGGCACGCGGACTATCGCACAGACGTGGCGTTCTCCCCGATCGGTCGCGATCAGGGCACGCAGCAGCGCCAGCACGTCGATGCGGTCAGTCTTGACGCGGCGGGCGCGGCGATTGACCTGGATGCTGGCAGGATCCAGGACGCGGCACTCGATGCCCATCTTCGCTAGTGCCCGGGCCAGCCAGAAGCCGTCATACCCGGCCTCGTAACAGACCAGGATCCGACGGTTATTCCTGGCAGCGACACGCAGCCTGCTGACCAGTTCCCCGATGTTGCCGCCGGAGACGCGGTGAATGCTCGGACGATCTCGGTCCGGATGTGCGATCCCCAATACCCAGGTTTTCTTGCTCAGTTCGATTGCCACATACACAGTTTCCCGGGCCTCGGCTGCCGCATCGGTGGTCGTCATGGTTGCCGCTCCTCGCATGCTGTGAAGACGGCGATCGTAGGAGTGCTCGATCAGCCGCCCTCATAGGATCTTTTTGTCACGAAAGCTCGGCAAATGAGCCGGGCGGAACGGCGCGCTCTGATCGAGCGCGAGGCCCCGGCGCTGCCGGTGTCGCGCCAATGCCGGTTGTTGGCGGTATCGCGCGCTTCGGTCTACCGCCGGCCGGCCGAGATCAGCGCAGAAGACTGCACGATCATGGCGCTGATCGATCGGCACTACCTGGCCCGGCCGTATTACGGCTCGCGGCGGATGGCGGCGTGGCTGGCGACCCAGGGCCCTGTCGTCAACCGCAAACGGGTCCAGCGCCTGATGCGGCTCGCCGGCTTGGTGGCGATCTACCAGCGACCGAGCACGAGCAAGCCGGCGGTGGCCCACAAGATCTACCCCTACCTGCTCGGTGGGATTTCGATCGAGCGGGTCAATCAGGTCTGGTGCTCGGACGTCACCTACATCCCGATGGCCAAGGGCTTCCTCTACCTGGCGGTGATCATGGACTGGGTGAGCCGTGCCGTGCTGGCGTGGCGGCTGTCGAACACGCTCGGCGCGGAGTTCTGTGTCGAGGCCCTCGAGGAAGCGCTCTCCCGGCATGGCCGGCCCGCGATCTTCAATACCGACCA
>DATNKF010000223.1:0-7279 GCA_035603555.1 Allostellaceae bacterium | reverse complement strand
GGACTGGTAGCCATGGAGGAACCAACCTACCTGGCCCTGATCGCCGGCCCACCACACGTTTCCGGCGGGCGAACCCGGCCGTTGGTCAGCGATCACCATGCCGGGCACGTGCTCTCTCATAAAATCGGCGTCCCACAGATGCCGCGCAGGGAGGCTGGCGATGATCGGTTTCTTGTCGAGGGTGAAATCCTGAGGCGATCCGGCGATCCATTCGAGGAAGGGCCGCCAGACATCCCCCGCCTGCTGCGTGTCCAATCCCTGGGACACCATCGTGACGGCGAGAATATTGCCCGGGCGAAGGGCGACGGTCTCGCCCCAGTGCGGGTTGAACAGGGTGTCGCCATAGAAGGTGATGAACCTTCCGATCAGATGCCGAAACGCCGCATCGGAGCCCGCCCTGATTGTCAAAAGAGCGATGCCGAACCAAGACGGCAGTTCATAGGTCCGCAGCGTTAGCCGGGTGACGACCCCGAGGCTGCCACCCCCGCCCCCTTTGATCCCCCAGAACAATTCGGGGTTGGTGCAGGCGTTGGCGATCCTCACGGCACCGTCGGCGGTGACGATTTCGGCTTCCAGCAGCCCTGCTGCGGCAGTGCCATAGTTCTTCGAGAAGCTGCCGAACCCGCCACTCTGGGTCAATCCGGCGACCCCGACGGTGGCGCACCCACCGCCCTGGACATACCGGCCGGCCCTGGTCGTCACGGCGTTGTAGACGTGCATCCATATAGTGCCGGCCTCGACCGTTACCGCCGGCTGAGGTGCTCCCACCCCCTCGCAGCCCTGCCCGACGAAAGCGTCGTGGAGGACCATGCGGTTCATCGCCCGCGTCCATATCAAGAGCGAGTCCGCCGCGTTGGAGGTGCCCTGGTAGCTGTGGCCCCCGCCCTTGACGACCAGCCGCAGATTGTGTTCGCGGGCAAAGTTGACCGCGGCGACCACGTCGGCGGTAGTCCTGGCCGCGACGGCATAGGCACTGGGCGCGGATATCCATGCGTCCACCCAGCCCGAGGTCTGCGTCAGGCCGGGCTGGTCGCCGATGTAATAGGGATTCTTCAAATTCTCCAGCACGTCCTGGCACAATGCGCTATCGGCCGCGACGGCGCAGTCGGCGAGCGGGGATTGCAGCCTGATCAAATTTCCGCCCACCGCCCGGTTCAACTCGTCCCAGCGGGCCGCACTCGGCCAGGACGGATCGGACGGCCGGGCGCGGCGCACCGGCCCGTCGCCGGCGGCCCACGCCGGTCGCGCCAGACAACGCCGGAGGAAAGTCAGCAACGGGATTGCCGCAACCCGCCTCAGCATGCTTCTTCTGTTCATGCCGGGCCGGCTATGCGAGGTCGATTGCGATGGGCGAACACACCGAAAGATTGGCGCAATTTGTGGCTCAGACACAATGGGAGGACATTCCGGCATCCGTCCAGCGGCACACGAAACTCGTGCTGCTGGATACGCTGGGCGTCATTCTGGCAGGGGCCGAGCGGCCTGAGGTGCGGCAGCTGCGGGAGCGACTAGCGGGGACGGCCGGGACGGGCGCCACGGTGTATGCGCGCGGCTGGCCCGCCCATGATCCGCGCACGGCGGCGCTGCTGAACGGGATTGCCGGGCGGTCGATTGAGCTGTGCGAAGGCCTGCGCCTTGTCTCGGGCCAGGCGGCGATGCAGATCCTGCCGAGCGTCCTAGCGGTCGGCGAGTACGCGCGCCGCCCCGGCCGCGAGTTGCTGGCGGCACTCGTCCTCGGCTATGATGTCGCCGGGCGGCTTGCCGGCGGGTTCACCCCGCGGCCGCTGGCGCATCAGAATGGCCAGGTTTCGCTGCTGGCGGCGGCTGCCGCAGGAGCCCGCCTGCATGGTCTCGATGCCGCCGGGGTCAGCCGCGCGATGCGCATCGCCACGACCTTGCTGCTGACACCGAGCTATACTAATGCGGTGGCGGGTGCGACGACCCTCAATGTCGCCGGCGGCATGAGCGGATACGCCGGAGCACTGGCGCCCGAATTGGCGCTCGCGGGGTTCGAGGCGCAGCCCGATGCGATCGAGGAGGCGCTGGGTCAGTTGGTCGGGGGCGGCTTCACGCCCGAGGGGCTCCTCGACGAGCTCGGCACACGCTGGGAGATTACCCGCAACTATTTCCGTCTCTATGCCTGCTGCAATCCGATCCACTCCGCGCTCGATTGCCTGCGCGATGCCCTTGCCGAGTTGCGCCCGTCGCCCGATCAGGTCGAGCGCATCGACATCGCGACCTATCGCTTCGCCTCGGTGATGCGCAACCCCGACCCGCCCAATTATTTCGCCTCGAAATATTCGCTGCCCCATGCCGCTGCGGTGATGGTGGTCAAGGGAGGTGCCGGTTTCGCCGAGCTCGACGATGCTGCCCTGCAGGATCCCGCCATCGCGGCATTGCGTCACCGCGTGCATGTCGCCGAAGATCCGGCGATGAGTGCGGTGGCGCCGCGGCTGCGGCCGGCGCGGGTGAGCGTGACCCTGACCGACGGTCGCCAGGCGACACGGGCCGGCGACAGCTATCGCGGCGATTTTCAGCGACCCTTTGCCGAAGCCGAGATCAGGGCAAAATTTCATCAGCTTGCTTGTGTCGTGCTGACTTCCGAGGGAGCCTCTCGCGTCGAGGAAGCGGTCGACCGCTGCGAAGACTGGCGAAGCCTCGACGAGCTGACCGAATTGTTGCGCAGGCACGGCCGATCTTAGCGTGTCGAGCTGACCTCTCGACGAGCCGCACTGGCTCTGGTTATGTCATGAGCGATTTGGCTCGATAAGGGGGTGACCATGCTTCGCTGCCGGAAATATCTGTTTCCCAGGCTCGCCGTCTCTGGGTTGCTCTTGAGCGGCTGGCTGGTCCTCTTTTCCCCGATCCCGGCACAGGGGGCGCCGGGCCCGACGGAGGTGATACGCCAGTTCTGCGGCCAACTGCTCGACGTTATGCAGCATGCCACCGCGTTGGGAGCGAGGGGCCGCTACCAGAGGCTCGAGCCGATCGTGCTCGGCGCGTTTGACTTGCCGTTCATGGCGCGGCTGTCGACCGGACCGTCCTGGGCCAAGCTATCGACTGACCAGAAGCGGCGCGTCGCGCAAGCCTATGGCCGCTACACTACCGCCGTCTACGCTACCCGGTTCGACGGGTATTCCGGCGAACGGTTCGAGTTTCTCGGCGAGCAGAAGATCAAGCGCGGCACGATGGTCAAAACACGGATCATCAAAGCGAACGGCGAGCCGGTATCGATCAATTTTGTGCTGCATGACAACGACATCGCGTGGCAGATCCGGGACGTCTATCTCGACAGTGCGATCAGCGAGCTGGCGACACGGCGATCGGAGTTCTCGGCACTGCTGCGCAGCGGTGGTATCGATGCCCTGATTGCCTCACTCAACAAGAAGGCCGACGACCTCCAGACTTGATCGGTCCGGTTACATCGGCATCATGTTGGCGTTGAGGTTGGCGATGATCCAGATTGAGCCGGTAATTACGAGAAAGACGATCAGCAGGCCGAAGGCAAGGGCCAGAATATTGTTCGTGTTGTCGGGCCCGCTGCCCAAATGCAGAAAGAAGACGAGATGAACGCCGATCTGCGCAAAGGCGAGCACGACCAGCCCGACCGGTATGCCCGGGGCCCACAGCAAATTCGTCTGCGACACGACGAACGAAGCGATCGTTGCCAGGATGGCGAGCCCGAGCCCCGCGGTGTACGACAGAACGCTAGCCGTGGGCTCATACTCTTCGACACCCGGCGTCCGGTCGTCGAACACGCGGTCGTCACCGTCCATCACCGGAAGTCTCCCATCAGATAGACCAACGTGAATACCCCGACCCACACGATGTCCAGCGCGTGCCAGAACAGGCTCCAGCACAACAGGCGCCGGAGCACGGCGGGTCGCAGGCCCTTGGCGATGACCTGAGCCACCAGATAGATCAGCCAGATCAGCCCGCTGGTGACGTGTATGCCGTGCATGCCCACCAAGGTGAAGAAGCCGGACAGAAAGCCGCTGCGCGACGGCCCGGCGCCCTTCTCCACCATGCCGGCAAATTCCGAGCACTCGATGACAAGAAAGGCTGCGCCGAGCACGAAGGTGAGGGCGGCGAAGATGAAGAAGCGCGCCGGCTGCCGCCGTTCGGCGGACAATGCCCCGAGCCCGCATGTATAGCTCGAGAACAACAGGCACATCGTCTCGATGAAGACATTGCGCAGGTCGAACAGCTCGCGCCCGGTCGGTCCGCGGGCGGTATTCCCAGACAGGACCGCATAGGCCGCGAACAGCCCCGAAAACATGACGATGTCGCTGAGGATGAAGATCCAGAACCCGTAGGCGACGACGACCCGCGTCGGGGCCGGCCCGCCGCCGCCACGCCCGCGCGCGAGCGCGGTGGGAACCGCGTCGAAGGTTGCTATCGTCATGCGGACCGCCCGAGGCCTGGCCGGGCCCGTTCCATTCGCGCAATTTCGGCGGCCGGGATTTCGCGCTCGCGGTTCTCGCTCCAGCCGAACACCAGGACCCCGACAGCGGCGGCGAGGAGACCGAGGATCACGATCCACCAGATGTGCCAGATCAGCGCGAAGCCGGTGACCACCGCAAAGAATGCAGTGACAAAGCCGATGGGGCTGTTGCGCGGCATCTCGATCGGTTCATAGGCCGGTTCGACCGGCGCCTGTCCCCTACGCTTCATGTGCCAGAACGCGTCGATCGTCTCGACTCTGGGCAGCACCGCGAAATTGTAGGGCGGCGGCGGCGACGAGGTCGCCCACTCCAGGGTTCGACCGTTCCACGGGTCGCCGGTCAGGTCGAGGCGCTGCTCGCGCGTGCGGATGCTGACATAAAGCTGCGCAATCTGGCAGAGAATGCCGCCGAAAATGACGATGGCCCCGGCCTCTGCTACGAGCAGCAGCGGCTGCCAGCCCGGGTCAGGGATGTGCTCCAGGCGCCGGGTCATGCCCATCATGCCCAGCACATAGAGCGGCGTGAAGGCGAGATAGAAGCCAATGAGCCAGCACCAGAAGCTGGCCTTGCCCCACCATTCGTCGAGGGTGAACCCGAACGCCTTGGGGAACCAATAATTGTAGCCGGCCAGCGCGCCGTACACCACGCCGCCGATAATGACGTTGTGGAAATGGGCGACCAGGAACGCGCTGTTATGCAGCACGAAATCGACCGGCGGTACCGCCAAGAGAACGCCGGTCAAGCCGCCGATAACAAACGTCACCATAAAGCCGATCAAAAACAGGACCGGCGTTGTGAACACGATCCGGCCGCGGAACAGCGTGAACAGCCAGTTGAAGACTTTGGCGCCGGTCGGCACCGCGATGATCGCCGACATGATGCCAAAGAAGGCGTTGACGTCGGCGCCGGCCCCCATGGTGAAGAAGTGATGCAGCCAGACCGTGAAAGAGAGGATGCAGATCCCCAGAGTCGCCCAAACCATCGAGCGGTAACTGAACAGCCCCTTGCCGGAAAAGGTCGCGGCCACTTCGGAGAAGACGCCGAAGCAGGGCAGGATCAAGATGTAGACTTCGGGATGGCCCCACGCCCAGAACAGGTTGACATACATCATCTGGTTGCCGCCGGCGTCGTTGGTAAAGAAGTGCATGCCGAGGTAACGGTCGAGCAGCAGCATGACGAATGTCGCGGTCAGGATCGGGAACGCGGCAACGATCAACAAGTTTGCCGCCAGTGCGGTCCAACAGAACACCGGCATGCGGAAATAGATCATGCCTGGGGCGCGCAATTTGAGAATCGTGGTCACGAAATTGACGCCGGTGAGCAAGGTGCCGATGCCCGAGATCTGCAATGACCAAAGGTAGTAGTCGACGCCGACATCGGGCGAAAAGGCGAGCTCGGACAGCGGCGGATAGCCCATCCAGCCGGTGCGCGCGAAATTGCCGATGACCAGCGAGGCGTTGATCAAGAGCACGCCCGATGCGGTGAGCCAGAAGCTGACCGAGTTGAGCACCGGAAAGGCGACGTCGCGCACCCCGAGCTGCAACGGCACGGCAAAGTTCATCAGCCCAATGACGAATGGCATCGCCACGAAAAAAATCATGATCGTGCCGTGCGCCGAGAAGATCTGGTCGTAATGCTGAGGCGGCAGGTATCCCTGCGCATTGCCGACGGCGATCGCCTGCTGCGTGCGCATCATGATCGCGTCGGAAAAACCGCGCAGCAGCATGACCAGGCCCAGAGCGAAATACATGACGCCGATGCGCTTGTGGTCGACACTGGTCAGCCACTCGCGCCACAGATACGGCCACCAACCCTTTACGGTGACGAGCCCGAGCACGGCCAGAATGACGATGACAACCACCGCCGCGCTGATGATCGGCAGCGGCTCGTTGAACGGAATTGCCGCCCAGCTCAGCCTGCCTAGCATCTCAACCTCCCGTCGGCCGCGACGGCGGACGCCAAGCCGCGCCGGCCCCCGCCTTTCCGGAACCCGAGAGCGTCTGGTCGACGATGCGCTCGAACAGCTTCGGCTCTACCGAGCGGTAGGTTGCCGGCGGCACGGCTTTGCTCGGCTTTGCCAATTGCGCGTAACTGGCATCGTCGAGGGTGGAGCCGGTGCCGCGCACCTGCGTGACCCAGGCATTGAAGTTGCCGCCAGGGACCGCCTTGGCGATAAACCGCATCTCGGAAAAGCCGTCGCCGCTGAAATTTGCCGAAAAGCCGGGATATTCGCCCGGCGCGTCGGCGAGCAGGTTGAGGTGGGTCGTCATGCCGCCCATCGTGTAGATCTGACTGCCGAGCTGCGGGATGAAGAAGGAATTCATCACCGTCGCCGAGGTGAGCCGGAACTTGACCGGGGTGCCGGCCGGGATGACCAGCTGATTGACCGCGGCGACACCCTGATCGGGGTAGATGAACAGCCATTTCCAATCGAGCGCCACGACGTCCACCCGGAGCGGGTCGGCATTCGCGGGGATCGGCGCCCGCGGATCCAGCTGATGCGAACCGATCCAGATGACCCCGCCCAATAGGATCACGATCAAGGCCGGGATCGACCAGACGACGAACTCGAGGCGCCCTTCAAAGGACTCGTCTGGGCTGCGGCTGGCGCGGGGGTTCGACGACCTGTACCACCAGGCGAAGCCCAAAGTCGCCAAAATCACCGGAACCACGACCACGAGCATGATCGCCGTCGAGTTGAGCAGCAGGAGCAGCTCCTGCGCCGCGATCGGCCCCTGCGGATCGAGCACCCCGGCCTGGCGACAGGAAGAAACGAGCACCGCGGCGCACAGGACCAGCCAGCGAAGCAAGCCCGCGCGCCGAGGCCCGTGCCG
>DATNKF010000222.1:0-4631 GCA_035603555.1 Allostellaceae bacterium | reverse complement strand
GCCACCGCCAACTTTGCCGTGTGGCGCTTTCAGCACGAGCAGGCCGACGTCTATGTCGGGCGCTATCTCAATGTGCTGGTGCGCGGCCCCTCCGGTCTCTTGTTTCGCGAGCGGCGGGCGGTGCTCGATCTCGAAACCCTGCGCCCGCACGGCAAGCTCAGCTTCATCCTTTAGCCGGGGCGAAATCCTCGGGCTGGAGCACGATCGGTGCGCCATGCGGGGTGCGGTCGGCGGCGTGGTCCCAGGCGGCGCGATAGCGCGCGAGCGAAGCGGCGTCGGTCACGCCCTTCTCGGCAACGATGCGCTCGAGTGCGGCAAGCCAGTGCCGGTAATAGGTCTCGCCGGTATCGGGGTCGCCGCTGGCCTGTGCCCGCTTGATCTCGTCGGCAAGTACTAAAGTCCACTCGCTCCACGCGAAGAGGCCGCGCTCGTGCAACGCTACCGCCATCGCGAAGGCCTCGGCCTCCCAGGGCTCGCGAAACACCGGACCCTCGGGGTCGCGGGGGATGCCCGGCGCCGCCGCGATGGCCTGGTCGATGCTCATGCCGGCTCGAGGTAGGGTTCGAAGGCCTCGATCGACACCTTGATCGCGGGGTCGGCCTCCTCGCCCCACAATTCGCGTCCGGCAAAGACTACCGTATAGAGCCATTGCGGGCTCTCGCCGGCCCCAACCGCCGCTGTATCGGGAAAGACATGGCAACCGCGAACCGCCTCGACCGTGCCGAGCTTGCCGCGTGCGTAGCGCGGCAGGCGGGTATGCGTCGGCGGGTTGATGTTCTTGGTGCGCACTCGCTCGGCTTCCTTGAAGCGGGCCGGGCCGGGGGCCGGGCGCTCGAAGCTCGGAAACCCTCCCGTCTTCACATTCTCGAGGGTCAGCTTGCGGTTGAGCCGCAACCCGGGACGCAGCGAGCGCCCAGCTGCAAGCTCGTCCTCGCCGACCAGACCATGCGCCACAGCGAGGCGCTCCAGCCCGCGGAACCAGCGCTCGTAATAGGAGGAGGCGAGATAGGTCAACGGCGGCAGATCTTCTTGCGCGGCGCGAAAGCCGTCGAGCGTCCACAGCCTCGCGTATCCCGTGGCCCACTGCAGCGCCCTGACGCGGCCCTCCCACGGCGCGTGGAACAGCGGCTCATTCGGCTCCGGCTCGATCGGGCCGAAGCCGTGCGTGCCGCCCATATCGTGGATCGAGTTGGTCATCGCGCGGCCTCCGTCGGCGACTTCGGCAGGCCGGTGCCGACCATGCTGTCACGGGTGACGAGCGCCGCAAGCTGCTCTTCGCTCCAGCCCTCGGTGCCGGCGGGCCGCATCGGCAACACCAGGAAGCGGGTCTCGGCGGTCGAATCCCAGATCCGGATCTCGGTTTCCGGTGGGAGCTTGACGCCGAACTCGGTCAACACCCCCTTGGGGTCGATCACCGCGCGCGAGCGGTAGGGTGCCGATTTGTACCAGACCGGCGGTAGCCCCAGCACCGCAGCTGGATAGCAGGAGCACAGCGTGCAGACGACCATGTTGTGGACTTGCGGTGTGTTTTCGACCGCGATCAGGTGGTTTGAGACGGGGTCGAGATCGGCCGCTGCATTGACCGCCTCGGTCGCATCGGCCAGCAGCCGCTGCTTGAACTCGGGATCGAGCCAAGCGCGGGCGACGATGCGGGCACCGATGTGCGGGCCGATCTTGGTCTCGAAATTCTCGACGATCTGATCGAGTGCGGCGGGATCGACATAGCCCTTCTCGGTCAGAATGGTTTCGAGCGCGCGCACTCGGAGCTGCATCTCCGAGAGCTCAGAGCCGTGATCGTGGGTGTGGTCATCTGCAGGCATGGCGGAACCTCTCAAGACCGGTCGCCGCAGGCTCGCATAGCCCGCCGCTGTCTTCAACAGGCTGCCGCGTGGCTTTCACGCGAGCGCCCCGCTACATTCTCGCGACAGGTGACAAGCAGGAGCGAAATGCGATGATCGGCTGGAGGACGAGGCTGGGGTTCCTGGTGCCACCGGGGAACCCGACCGTGGAAACCGAAATGATCGCCCTCGCGCCGAAGGGCGTCTCGCTGCATTTCCATCGTATGACCGCGCGCGGGATCGGGGGCTCGGTCGACGGCCAGAGCGAACGCAACCAGATGATGATCGATAACATCGACAATAGCGTCGAGCTTCTGGCGATGGTCGAACCCGATGTCCTCGTCCTGGCGCACACCGCGACGAGCTACCATCTCGGCCGCGACGGCGAGTCCGATCTGCTCGCCCGACTGCAGCGCTCGACCGGCCGGCTTGTCGTCACCGCCTTCGGCTCGGTGGTCAGCGCGCTGGAGCGGCTCGATCTCCGCAAGGTGGCGCTCGGGACGCCGTATTCGGCCGAGGTCACATTGCAGGGCAAGAAGCATCTCGAAGCGCATGGCTTCGAGGTCGTGAATTTCGACAATCTGAAAGGGGTGCATAACATCTACGAGACGACCGCCGAAGACGCCTATCGGCTCGCTAGGTCGGTCGATGCCGAAGATGCCGAGGCGGTGTTTCTCAGCGGCACCGGAATGCCGACAGTTTCGGTACTGGAGGCGCTCGAGCAGGATCTCGGCAAGCCGGTAATTTCGAGTGCCTCTGCGATGATGTGGCATGCGCTTCGCCTCACCGGCGTCGGCCAGCCGATCACCGGCTATGGGCGCCTGCTGACCGTGAGATGAGTGCCATTTGCCCCTCACCTTTATCGACTCCCTCGCCCGCTTGCGGGGAGAGGGCCGGGGTGATGGGGGTCTACGGCACCTCGCCGTGGGCCAATGGGCGCTGCAGTAATTCGCGGATCCGCCCCTTCATTTCCTTTTGGTCGAAGCTGCGCAAGAGATTGATGCGATTGCGGTTGGGGTCGCCGCCGTGCCAGTACTCGTAGATCTCCTGGCGCAGCCCGAAAGACGAGGCGGCGAGGTCGTGCGCCAGCCGAAACAAGCGGGACTTGTATTCGACATCGACGTCCTTGCCGCGCATGTAGCGATCGAGATATCGGCGGATCTCGGGATTGGCGAGGTCGTTCTCGCTCGGCTGCATGATGATGCCCGAGGCGCAGATCTCGCGCATCAGCTCGACCATGCGGCCGGAGACCTGGGTGAACCAGATATGCAGGTCGCGCGCCGGCCCCAATGTCCACTGGCCAGACGGCGTCGGGCGGGCCTGATGCTCGACGCCCTCCATGGCGTGCCGCCAGACCTCGCAATAAGTCACCATCTCGCCGAGCTTGGCGGCGACCTCGCGATAGTCGATGACCCCGATCGCCTCGGCGACCATCGTCGCGACCGCGGTCATCAGGCGCATGCGGACCTCGACGCGGCACAGATTGGCCCAGCCGAGAAAGTTGAAATTGACGCCGTCGCCGGCCGCACCCAGCATCTTCACCATCGGTGCGGGGTCGTAGAGCATAAAGAGGCGGTCCCACGGCACCAGCACCCGGTCGAAGAACAGCATGCAGTCCTGCTCGTCGAGCATCTGCAGCGGGTGGCCCCACGAACCGAACCAGCGTGAGACCGGCTCGCGCGCCAATATCTTGAGACCCGGCGCATCGGTCGGAATGGCAAAGGCGAGCACGCACCTCGGATCGGCGCGCCGCACGAAAGTAGCGGAAAGGGACACGTAGCATTCATGGCTGTGCGGTGCGGCCGTCGAGAGCTGCTTGCCGCCGGTGACGATGACCCCGTCTGTGGTCTCCTCGACCACATGGAGCGCGACTTCCTCGTCCTCGGCGACGCTGCGCTGCTCGTTCTGCGGCTGGGTGCTGCGGTCGACCTGCGGGTCACCCAGCGCATGGGTCAGGAACAGGTCGCGGCTCATGCAATATTTGTAGTAATTCTCGATGTTCTCGCCGAAATCGCATTTCGGATGCTTGACCGCGCTGAACTGGTCTTTGAGGTGCAGCGCCGAGATGATGTAGGGCGCCAGGATGTCCGGGCTGCGGCCGAGCTGGCCCCAGCTGAGCTCGTTCCACAGCTCGCTGTTGCGGCGCTTGCGCCTGAGATCCTCGGCCGAGCGCGGCAACAGCCAGCTGACGCTGATATGCCGGCCGGTTGCGGGGTCGATGCAGGTCATCTCGTCGCGGTATTTCTCGCTGTTCTGCAGATCGTAGAGGCGCGCCAGCTCGGCGATCATGTCCTTGAACGCCGGATGGGTGGTGAGGTCGTCGACCCGCGCGCCGTCGATCCACACCTCGCGGCCGTCTTTGAGGCTGTCGATGTAGCGCCGGCCGGTCATCGGGCCGAGCGCCTCGTTCTCGTGGCTTAACGTCTCGGCGAATACGGCTGCCATCCTCCTGTCCCTTCCTGCACGCCACTTCGTGCCGAAGAATGTATCAGCCTCTCGGGCAGTTTCGTCATAATAGGTTCTCGAACCGGGAGCAGGTTTCGGCGGTCAGCGTTAACCCACCCAGGCTCAACACAGGAGAGCAGCCATGGCCAATCCATTCGTCCACGTCGAACTCGCCACCACCGATCCCGACAAGGCGAAGTCTTTCTACCGATCGCTGTTCGACTGGCAGCTGCAGGACATGGATATGGGCGGCGGCATGAGCTACACGATGATTGGGGTGGGCGAAGGCACCGGCGGGGGCATGATGAAGCACCCGGTTCCCGGCGCGCCCTCGGGCTGGCTCGCCTA
>DATNKF010000221.1:0-3194 GCA_035603555.1 Allostellaceae bacterium | reverse complement strand
CGACAGTCGCTGGTCTCTTAGAACCTGACCAAGAACAAACCCAGAAATCTCAACGAGTCGCAATTCCTTCTCGTCATTCCCGCGAAAGCGGGAATCCAGGGTCGCAAGGCCGCAGCGGTGGCCCTGGACCCCCGCTTTCGCGGGGGCGACGATAACCTTGCACTTTAAGTCAGGCAGCTAGTCGCCTGATCGTTCGAGGAGCTGTGCGACCTCGCTCTTCGCGGCCCGGATCGCCTGCCACACCTTGAAGGGCGTGGCCGGCATCGTGATATCGCGAACGCCGAGCGGGGCCAGCGCGTCGAGGATGGCGCTGACGACGACGGCAAGCGCCGGCGTGCAGCCGCCTTCGCCGCCGGCCTTGATGCCGAACGGGTTGGTCGGCGACAATACCTCGACGATCTCGGTCGCGAAGGACGGCAGATTGTCCGAGCGCGGCATCCCGTAATCCATAAACGACCCGCTTACTGGCTGTCCCGACGAGGGATCGATCGCACATTCCTCCCACATCGCCTGGCCGACCCCCTGCGCGATGCCGCCATGGCTCTGCCCGTGGACGATCAGCGGGTTGATGCAGCGCCCGACGTCGTCGACGACGGCGTAGCGGGTGATCTCGACCCACCCGGTCTCGGGGTCGATTTCCACCTCGCAAACCGCGCAGCCATTGGGGAAGACCGGGTCGTGCATCTCGTTGTCTGCGACGATCGTGAGCTCGCCCTCCAGCCCGTGCCGAGCCGCCTCCTTCGCAAGCTCGAGAAAGTCGAAGCTGCGATTGCTCCGCGGCGCCGCGAACCGGCCATGCTCGAACGTCACATCTTCCGCTGTCGTTTCGAGAATACGGGCGGCAACCGCTTTTCCCTTGGCGATCAGCTCCGGCGCAGCCTTGGCGAACAAGGTCGCGGCGTGCCGCATCGACCGGCCGGAATGCGAGCCGCCGCCAAGGCTGACGACATCGGTGTCGCCGGTGATCAGGTCGATGCTGTCGACCGGCACGGCGAGCAGCGCCGAGACGACTTGGGCAAAGCTCGTCTCGTGACCTTGGCCGTTCGGCTGGGTGCCGATGACGACCTCGACGCGCCCCGCCGGCGTGACCGTGATCTCGGTGCGCTCGCGCGGCGCCCCGATCGAGGATTCGACATAGTTCGCCAGACCCAGTCCCAGCAGCCTCCCGCGTGCCTCCGCCTCCCGCCGGCGCGCGGAAAATCCGTCCCAGTCGGCGATGCGCATCGCCAGATCCATATTGGCTTCGTACTCGCCGCTGTCGTAGCGGGCGCCGACGGCATTGCCGTACGGCATCGTTTGCGGTCCGACGAGGTTTTGGCGGCGTAGCTCGACGCGATCGAACCCGAGCTCCAGCGCGGCCCTGTCGATCAACTGCTCGATCGCATAGGTCACCTCCGGGCGGCCCGAGCTGCGATAGGCGTTGGTCGGCATCGTGTTGGTGAACACCGCGCGCGAGCGCAGGCTCGCCGCCGGGATGTCGTAGGATCCGGTGACCAGCGCCGACCCCTTGCCGAGCGGCGACAATGAAACGCAGCGCCCCCCGACATTGCTGATGTTATCGGCGCGCAGGGCCAAAAACCGGCCGTCGGAGCGCAACGCCAGCGCCACCTTGGTCACCAGATCGCGGCCCTGAAAATCGCTGAGGAACGCCTCCGAGCGCGTCGCCGTGTACTTGACCGGCCGGCCGAGCTTGCGCGCCGCCCAAAGCACGAGGCCGAACTCGACGTAGGGCCGATTGCGCGCGCCGAAATTGCCGCCGACATCGTAGGACAGCACCCGCACCCGTTCGGGAGCGACTCCTAGCACCGCAGCGAGCTCGGCCTTCTGGCGTACGGGACCGCCGCTTCCAGCATAAAGCGTGTAGCGACCGTTGGCTGCGTCGTAAAGGCCGAGTGCTGAGCGCGGCTCGATCGGCACCGCGGTCACCCGGCCGATGTGGAAATCCATCTCGACGACATGGTCGGCGCCGGCAAAGGCTCGGTCGGCCGCCTCTGCGTCGCCGAACATAGTGTCGACGAGGAGATTGTCCCGCACCTCGTCCCAAATTCCCGGGGCATCAGGCAAGAGAGCAGCCTCCGAGGCGGCGACCCACGGCAGCTCCTCGTATTCGACCTCCACCGCCTCCGCCGCATCGAGCGCTTGCGGCAGGGTTTCGGCCACGACCATCGCCACAGCCTCGCCGACATGTCGCACCTTATCGGGCGACAAGAGCGGCTGGGGGCCGATAAAGATCGCGCCGCCGCCGGGTCCGGTCAGCTTCAGATCATATCGGGTCGACGGCACCGGGCTGTGCGGGATCGGCGCCAGCCCGTCGGCGAGGCAGTCTGCGCCACTGAACACCCCGAGTACGCCTGGCAGCGCTTGTGCCCGAGTTCCGTCGACTCGAAGGATCCGCGCATGAGGGTAAGGCGAGCGCACCATCACGGCATAGGCCTGCCCCGCCATGTTGAAGTCGTCGGTGAACCGGCCCTTGCCGGTCAGAAGCCGCTGATCCTCCTTGCGGCGCAGCGGCTGCCCGATCGCGCCGATCGCCGCCACAGCCGCAATGTCGATCGCATCGTTCATCCTCGGCCCCCGCAACTTCGTTCGCACCAGCACAGGAGTGTAACCGCGCTTATTGCGCGCGGCCTAACGACACTGGTGTCATCGCGAGAAGCGGAGCAACGAGGCAATCGGTCGGGCGATATTTGCGGAATTGTATACGTGGTGCACTTAACGGCGCTCCGCAATCATCAGTTGCATAGGCGAATCGCGCATCCCGATAAATACAGCGAATCTGCAGCAGAATCTCGCCTATGGGTTGAACAGCAGCGCAGCCCGGCATCGTAGACGCCGACAGCGTGTTCGTTTCGCACATTACGCGAGAACAGCTCTCTTCCCGGCCTGATAATACAGGTGGGATTCAGGCGCGGACCCAACGTATAGTCTTTCTCGGTTTGTAGCATAGCTATCGACAGGTGTATCATGTTACGCGGCCAATTGGTTAAAACGCCGCACGGTCCGAGAATCCCCTCCTCGGCGTTGCGCGGAATTCGTACCAAAAAGTATAATATTATTGCGATACTGTCAAGATCGTCGCCCTCGGAGGTCGTCGGGTCACCGAAAAGTGACGTGCGTACGACGCGGAATAATGCCACCTCTGTCGCGTCATAACCATTAATGAGCTGCGAGGGGAGGGTACCGGTCATGCGCAC
>DATNKF010000220.1:0-11050 GCA_035603555.1 Allostellaceae bacterium | reverse complement strand
CAAGTCGAGGGTCGGCTTATGCGAGAATATCCCACAAAAATGCGCCGGCGCCCGCAGCGAGCCGCCGATTTCGGAGCCCAACTCCAGCGGCACGAAGCCGGCGGCGAGCGCCGCGGCGCCGCCGCCCGACGAGCCACCGGGCGTGCAGCTCAGGTCCCACGGATTGTTGGTTGTGCCGTAGACCTCATTGAAGCTTTGCCAATCCGCCAAATTCAGCGGCACGTTGGTCTTGCCGATCACGACGGCGCCGGCCGCCTTTAGCCGCTGCACAACCAACGCATCGACCTCGGCCTTCCAATTCTTGAATTTCGGGTCGCCGCGCGTGGTCGACAGGCCGGCGACGGCGTAATGCTCCTTGACCGTCATCGGCAGGCCGAGCAATGGCCGGCGCTCGCCGCGGGCCAAGGCGGCGTCGGCGACATCGGCCGCCGCTCGCGCCCGGTCGAAATCGCGCACCACGACCGCGTTGATTTTGGGATCGAGCGCCTCGATGCGGGAAATCGCCGCATCGAGCAGCTCTCGGGCGGAGATTTTCCGATTGGCGAGCGCCGTCACCAGCTCGCCGGCAGTGCGGAATGCCAGCCTTTCCGGGTCTTCGTGCGTCATCGCGCCGGCCGGCATCAAGGTGCCTGCCGCAGCGGCCGCCCCGAGCCCGGCCATGAACGAACGTCGGCTTGGTTCGAGTTGCATGGCCTTCCCCCATCGTGCGGGAATCACGCCGGGCGTGTCGCAGTATATCAAATTCCGCCATTCCCCGGGTGCGCGGCGTGATCGGGATGGTCCGCCTTTTGCCTTTTGCCGGCAATAAATTTGAACACAACCATCCCGCTGGCGGTCGGAGTGTTTGATGTCCTCCGGTTGCCCGCTATGGCGGGAATGCGCGGAGATAACGCGGCGGCGACAAGACACGGCCAGCGAGCACCACGGGCGGTTGGCCGCGCCTGACGATCAGGGTGCCGGGACCATTGATCAGCATCTGGCCCTTGGCGGTCGGGCCGACCGGTGTCGATGACCGCGCGATCAAGAGATCCTGTAGCCCCCCGTCATCGAGGTCCCAGTTGCGCACCGGCCCGGTGTCGAGATGGATGAAGCCGGAATGCGGGTACCAGCCGACCCCGCCGCGCCGCATCGCGCGCGCCGCCGCCACCGCGTCCGGAAGCCTGGCGGGGAACCGCACGTCGAGCGCACGGCCGTAAATGTGCTGGCTGTTCTCGGCAACTCCGAAGGTCGTGCGGGCCAGCATCGCGTTGGTTTCGTGCGAGCGAAAGGCCGACAGCACGACCGCACTCGTCTGGCCCGTGGCGGCCATGACATCGACTAGAAAGTCGATGACGCCGACATCGATGTTGACGATCCGGCCGGAATGGTGATCACGCAGGAAGACGCACAACTCGTCCATCACTCGGGCGATCGGGCCGCTGGCATCGCGATAGGCGCCGTCGAAGGTGGCACCGGTATGGGCATCGAGAAGCCGCAATCGAGACCACCCGGACGCCGCTGGCATTGCCCATGCACGGTAGCGTGGTGCACTCAGCAATCCGGCCGCGCTCAACAGGAAGCGTCGTCTGTTCATCGCCCCATTTCTAGGCAATGGGTCGTGCGCAGGAAAGACGGACGTTGGCTTTTTTCAATTTTCTTCTTTGGTGAAATTGATATGTCGCCCCATGACCTTGCGAGGTAGCGCACAACCAGTGAAAACCTGTCTTGTGCCGCCGCGACGGTGGCGTCTGGCGCTGCCCGGTCGTTGTCGAACAGCGGCGAGCCGGATGGGCCAGCTAATTGACGAGAGGCTCGGTGGTGTCCCGCCACGCCAGTCTTGGACGGCGGCTTGAACCGACGCATGATCACAACCCCATAGTTGGCGTCCGTCGCACTCGCCGCCTCCGCACGGCCGACGCCAGCGGCGAGCGCGAAGAGGCTCTCGATAACGACGATTTTCACGGCCGGTCTCCATTTACGCCATAGGGCGTAGAAGGTTGTCTCGGGCTTCGAGGGATCGTTCTCCACTCTGTATAGCGCCTCGTAGCTGCGTAAGCCGCAGACACTAAAATCCTTGCAAGGTTATAATAAAATAGACATCAAAAATTCTTGATGGTATGGAGTAAACTCTCGGGTATTAATTCCATTTAACGGAATTGGTATCAATCTTTTTCCGATTAACCGGTGATAAATTCTTGCAGAGTACGAAGGGGGCTCTTTCAACTCGGAGACACATCATGAAGAAGTTCATTGGGTTTGTCACGGTCCTCGCTCTATCCAGCCCGGCTCTTGCCGCGCAGGTAGGCCCCCTTCCAGTTACCGCGCTACGCGGCACCGGTTTGACCAGTGGCTGCGCAAAGTTCCAAGTCGGCGGCGCAGGGCCTTGGTACGCGATGAGCGACGGTCAACAAGGCTTTGAACAGAACTATGCGCTCCTGCTCTCCGCCGCGACGACCGGCCAGCAGATCACCTTCACGTTGTCTGGGACAACGCTCTGCGGCGATAAAGGCGTAGCAGCGGTCATGATCGGAGTGGAACACTAATCGAGGTCGACCCGCAACCCAACCACGTCGAGCCAGGGCAACGCCCAGGTGGTGCAACCCGGCGCGGAGCGAAGGCAGGGGCGCCGTGTCACGGGATCATCCTCGACACGGCTCTCCACTCAGGCTTGGCGTGGCGCGCCGAGCCGGCCTTGACACCACCGGCTTGGCCAACGGGATCAACTTCGAGCAGGCAACTTTTACGATGCGCTGCACACGACGCCGGCCGGCTCGGCGCGAATTGCAGCTTTTCTCGGTCGCGTTCTCTCGCCGATCCTCTACGAGAAGCCGAGCTGATCAGTTGGAATCAGGCGTGGGACAAACTCGCATCGTGTGCTCGATCGAGAACCAAACAGGCAGCGGACGGGGGCCAGCGAACAGTTTCGGATGCGACGCCCGATCAGTTACAGCTCAGAAATGCCGAGATGACAATTGCCGGCGACAGGCACCTCGATCTCGGGGTTTGGTTTAGCCCACTGTTGCGCCACCCTTAGCCCAGGTACTGCCTCAGCGTGGAATGAAAATAAAATTCTTAACATACCGCTTCCGTGATCCCGGGTTGCTTCGAGGTATGATCTGATGCTCTTCCGTCGAGAAGTGATTAATGTTCGTCAGCACGTTGCTATGAAGGAAAAAGCCGTCGTAATCCATACTGCTCAAAATTTTGAATACCGCACGTACATCATTCCCGACATGGATCCACTCACTTTCAACAAACAGCGTGGGACGATCCCGACGGAGCGTTTCTACAGCACCGCGCAGTACGCTCAATTCATGACCTTCTACGTCAATCTTAATAAACCCAACTGTCGATAGACTCAAATCGTCTATCCGGCATCCGGGAGTTCGGATCAGCGCGTATTGTCCCCCGGGCGGTTGGTGTAATGATGCACCATTATTACTCCACCCCTTGCGGTTCCTAGGGACGAAGAGCTCTACCTCGATCGTTCTGTCGGTTACTGCTTCACGATAAAGCGTCACATTACTGTCCACTACATACTTTAGCATATTAAAAGCTAGGGGATTTGGTTCGAAAGCGTGCACATGTTTACTGTAATGAGCCAAGAAGTAGGTAAATAACCCCAGATTGGCCCCGACATCGAGGCTAATCTTTCGTGGGTTTACCAGAAACCGAAGTAATCCCATCTCCAGATCGATATATTTCATGTACTTATAAGACCGATAGCGGTAGTATAATCGAAAAGGTATCCATTTGAACTTGACAGTCTGTCGAAATATGTTGACGCGATCGCGGAGGGAGACTATCGGAAGCTGAGTAGCTTGGATTGGTGCGGCTTCTAGCAAAACTCATCCCTACCTCAATTAACCCGACATTCCCCGGATGCTCGGTATGATAAGGCCATGCTCCACCTCTTGCCTTCGTCCGGCAACAAATTTGAGCGCCTGGTGGTTGGAGGAACGCTTGCTCCTGGCGATCGCGATCCTAGTTGCTAACCCTGTCCATCGCCGCATTATCGCTGAGCGTTCCCGCACTCGAAGTCGAGCGCGTCGACTGCGACGTCAAACTGATGCGCTAACAGCGCGCGCTATTTACGAAAGCGAGCCGCTCTGTTACGAGGCGAGCCGGCCCTTCATGCTCGATGGTCTTTGTCTCACACGAACTTCCGCCCTGTCCGGGAAAGCTCGACGGGGTTCTCGATGACTTCGTCCAGGCCACCTACCTCCGCCGCCGAATCGGCTGCCGATTGTCGCCGCGTATCTCTGGTGGCCCGAGGCAAGATCGCCGGGCTCCAGGACAACGCCAGGGAAATCACGCTCAGCCTGCTGTGCCTGTCTCTCGGTCCGCTGGTTTACGCCGCTTCGCTCGCCACGGTGGCTGCGATGCTGGTGCTTACGATGGTCACGCTCATCGTCTCGCGACAGGACAGCGTGTCGATCATTCTCAGGACCGTTCGTGTCCTCGTCGCCTTCGCACCGCTGCTGCTCTGGATGCTGGCGTCTGCCGCATGGTCTTTGGACGGCGCCGCCAGTGTCGAGGTGACATTGCGCGTAGCCGTGTTGTTTTTGAGCGGAACGCTTCTCGTCACGAGCTTCGCTCTGTTGCCGCTCGAGCAGCTGCGGAGGCCCTTGATAGCTGTGGCTTTGGGCTTCTCGGGAGCGGCAGTGGTGGTCGTCGTCGACCTGGAGCTGGGAGGGCATCTCGCGCGATTTCTCCACGAGCCGCGACTCAACGGTGTCGATCCCGCCCTTGGCTATGGCCGCGCGGCGACACTCCATGCCACTCTTCTCGCGCCCGTGCTGGTCGGTTTGGTGCGGCTCGGCTTCCTTCGCCTGGCGGTCGGATTCGCGCTCCTTGCCGCCGCCGCCATTCTGGAGACGGCCAGCCTATCGGCCAAGACGGCGCTGGCTGCAAGCCTGCTTGTTCTCATCGCGGTTTGGCTGCAGCCGCGGTTGCGTTGGATCGAGTTTGGCGTCTTCGGATTCGCGGTGGTTGCCTTGCCGCTGATGTTCCCCCTACCGCTCGGAGCCCAGGCGACCTGCTGGCTCGCCGACCATAAGGCGTCGGCGGCGCACCGGCTCGAAATCTGGAGCTTTGTCGCCGAGCACATCAGGCAACGCCCGATCGCCGGCTGGGGGCTCGACGCGGCGCGGCGGCTCCCCGGCGGTACGGCGCAGGTGATCATCCACCACTGCGACGATGCCGACCGGCCGGATGGCATAGCGCTGTCGAGCCAAACCCTGCCCCTCCACCCGCATAATGCCATATTGCAGGTGTGGCTCGAGCTCGGCGGCGTCGGTGTCGCGCTGGGCTTTGGCCCTTTAGTCTTCGCGATCTGGCGTGCCTTTCGCAACCCGGAGTGGCGCACTCGGCCGGCCCAGGCGATGATCGCCGCAACCGCCGCTGCCACGGTCTCGGTCGGGCTCGTCAGCTTCGGAATTTGGCAGGAGTGGTTTCTCAGCGGCCTTTTCATCGCTGCCGCCTTCGCTGTGCTCGCCGCGCGGCTTTCTGGGACAGCGGTCCAGGAGCCGATCTGTCCAGGTCGGGGGTAAGCCAGGTTTGACCGAAACCGGCGCGCTGCTCGTCTATCGCGATCGCATCGTCCCGCGCTCGGAGGCTCATTTCCTGCGCCGGCAGTATGTCGGCTTTCGCCGTCTGGCGCCGATCTGGATCGGCTGCCGAACAGATGCCGGTCTGGCCGATTTGGGGGTGGAAGCGATCATGCTGGGGCGCCGCGGCGCCGCCGGCGCGCTCGACCGGCTCGCCTTCAAGCAGTTCGGCCGCATTCCCCCCGTACCGGATCTCGCCAGGTTGCAGCCGTTGCTAATCCATGCTCATTTCGGCCGTGGCGGCGCCCTCGCCTTGCCGATCGCCCGCGCCCTCGGGCTCCCGCTGGTCGTCACCTTCCATGGAGGCGATGCGACCAAAGATGGGCTCTACCGAAGCAGGCTGTTCCCAACCATCTTCCAGCGGCGCTGTGCGGCGTTGCAGCGCGAGGCGGCGCTGATCGTCTGTGTCGCCGAGCACGTCCGCGAGGCATTGCTCGCTCGCGATTTTCCCGCTGCAAAGCTAAAGGTCATCCGCTACGGCGTCGAGCCGGAGGCGAATGGCGAGACACCGTCGCCCCGGGAGCGCCCTTATCTCTTGTTCGTCGGCCGCTTTGTCGAGAAAAAGGGAGTGGCACATCTGCTCGAAGCCATGCGAGCCCTGGAACGCGAGGGAGCCGCCATCGATTTGGTCCTGATCGGTGACGGCCCGATGGCGGAGGCGCTGAAGCTTCAGTCCTCCGGACTGAAGCACGCGAGATTTCTCGGCTGGCTGGCAAACCCTGAGGTACGGCGGTTGATGCGGAGCGCGCTCGCGCTTTGCGTCCCGAGTGTGGCGGCTCATACCGGCGATGCCGAAGGGCTGCCCAATGTGGTGCTCGAGGCGATGGCGTGCGCCGTCCCGGTTATCGGCTCGCGAGCCGGCGGGATCCCGGAGGCAGTCGAGCACGGTCGCACCGGTTTTCTTGTCCCCCAGGCCGATCCGCGGGCGATCGCCGACGCCGTCGGGCGGCTGCTCGGCGATCCCGCGCTGCGCCGCCGGATGGGAGATGCGGCTCGCGCAGCAGCAACCGCGCGCTTTGGCGCGATCGCCCAGTCCCGCCTGCTGGAAGACGCCCTGCTGGCAGTCAGCGATCGCTCGAAGGCATCACAGTGAGTGCTCCCGCCGCAGCGCCCGCGGCCCTGCAAGCACATGACTTTCCTGCCGGCACACCACTCAACGCATTTTTCGCCTGGAACGAGGCGAGGTGGAGACAGGACCGACGTTACACGATCGCCTGCGACCTCTTCTATCTGTACCGGCGCTTTGGAGGCAACGGAGCGGGCATCCCCATTTGCGCTTCTCATATCGCGATCCGTCCGGTCATTCGGTGGCGTTTCCGCTCGCGCGTCCTCCTCTCGACCGCCGGGCTCGCGGAGGCCAGGGAGATCTCGCCCAGCTTGGGTGACGCACCGGTGGTCGCGTCGGCGCGTCGCGTCCTCACAAGCCTGCTGGCGAGCACCGGCTCGGCGGAACCGGACCTACATGCCGCGGTATTTACTGCCTTCGAGGAGCTCTCTCGGTTCGTTGATCTCGCAGCCCTGGCGAGGCCGAGGCCGCGCCGCACCAAACCCCTTCCATCGCCGGAGCGACGCAAGATCCTTGTCATCAAGCTGAGCGCCCTTGGCGACTTCGTCCAGGCGCTCGGGCCTGCGGCGGCGATCCGCCGGCACCACGCCGCCGACGAGATCACCTTGCTGACCACCCCCGCATTTGCCGCCCTCGGGCAGCAGAGCGGTTTTTTCGACAAAATCGCTATCGATCGCCGGCCCGGGCCCATCGATATTCCTGAATGGCTCGCGCTGCGCCGCGCCCTACGCAATGGCGCTTTCGACCGGGTTTACGATCTCCAAACCTCGGATCGCTCGAGCCTTTACGCGTGGCTGTTTCTGCCTGGTCATCGGCCGGAATGGTCCGGGGTTGCCCGGCACTGCTCCCACCCCCACGCCAATCTCGGGCGCCATCCGCAACACACCATCGACAAGCAGGCCGAACAGCTGCTGATGGCCGGGATCTACCCGACGCCCCTGCCCGCCTGCCCAGCCTCGTCCCGGCCGCTGCCGGCCGGTCTGGGTCAGCGGGCTTTCTTTCTGCTGATCCCGGGATCATCCTCGCGCCACTCCGAGAAGCGCTGGCCCGCAAAGCATTATGGCGTGCTCGCACAGCGCCTGATCGAGGCGACCGGCATTCTCCCTGTCATCGTCGGCGCTTCGGGCGAAGAGCCGCTCGCGGCCGAAATCCGTGCGCTCTGCCCCGACGCGATCGACCTCGTCGGCCG
Source organism: Allostellaceae bacterium (assembly GCA_035603555.1). Taxonomy (GTDB): domain Bacteria; phylum Pseudomonadota; class Alphaproteobacteria; order ATCC43930; family CGMCC-115725; genus AP-15. The sequence continues at coordinate 3,207 of DATNKF010000220.1, read as the reverse complement.
CACTGAGCTTACCGGACTTATCGATCTGGCGGACGCTGCAGTTTTTACCGTCGGGAATGACACAGGGGCCACGCACATCGCTGCGGCGGGCGGTCATCCGGTCGTCGTCCTTTTTTCCGATGCCTCCGATCCGCGCCGGTGTGCACCGCGTGGCCACGAGATTCACGTCCTAACCAGTCCCCGCCTGGACAGGCTTCCGGTGAGCCAGGTATTCTCCGAGGTGATGCAGGCGGCCCGCAGTCTGATGCGCTCCTCAACCGAGGCGCAGACCGACAGCAATATTTGGGCTTGACGACCGCGTACCTCCCCAATCCGGCGGACCTTGTCGGGCTCGCCATCACCTGGGTCGTAGCCATCATCCTGTTGCCGGCGGGAGCGGCGGTCGCCGGCTCACGCATGCCGCCCGAGGTGCAAATCAGCGCCGGATGGGGCGCGCTCTGCCTACTGCTCACTTGCTGGGGCGTGTTCATCCCGCTCACTCTCGCCATCCCGGCAGCGGCGTTTGTGGCGTTTTCACTTTCGGTGCTGGCCTTCCGGAGCCGACGGCCAAGGGCGGCGGCGTGGGCCACCTTCGGCCGGCTTACGCTGTTGGCGCTGCCGCTCTGGCTCGTCATGGCGCCGATCCAACCCTCCCAGCCCGATACGTGGCTCAACCTGTTGCCGAACGCCGTCTATCTGGTCGACTGGGGACGGCTGCCGACGGCGCTGTCGCCTCCGAGCCACTCCTTTCTGCCGGCAGCGCCTTACAACACACAATTCCTCAGTTACATCGGCGGCCTCGTGTGGCCAGATTATCCGGCCGCGGGAATGTCGCTGACCAATGTCCTGCTGCTGCTGGCAACGGGCCTGCTCTTCGCTCGCGTCCTTCTCTTGCCGAGTCGCACCTCCGATGCGGTTCTGCCCTGGGGAGCCATTGCCGGCGGCGTGGTTCTCGCGACCCTGCTAAATCCGGGCTTCGTACCGCGCTTTCACCTGTCGGCCTATGGCGAGACGGCACTTGCGGTAACGGCGGTCATAACCGCGTGGCTTCTGATCTCGGCGCAAGGCGAGCTCGCGGCCCGCCGGCAGACTTCCGGCGCTGCGGCGGTCGCTCTGATTCTTGCCGCTATGGTCAACACGAAGCAGTCCGGCATCGGATTGGTAGCCGCCAGCTTCGCTGCTGCCCTCCTGACGAGCTGGCTGGAAGCCGGGCGGTGGCCGCGCGCCATGCTGCGCTTTGTTGGTTTAGCAATGTTGCCTGCCCTCGGCCTCTACAGCCTCTGGCGCTACCACGTCTCGGTCGCCGGCGTCGATGAGTTGAAACCCCTGCCTTTCGCGCAGTGGAATTGGATCGAGCTGCCTGCGATCCTGGCAAACATCGTCGAGGCGATCGCAGAAAAAGCCGTCTATTTCGGCTGTACGGCGGCGGCCTTGATGGCCTGGCCGGTGTTGTTGCGACGGCAGGGCTGGACGCCAACGACGCGGCTCTTGACCTATCACGCAGCATTGCTCGTGCTCTACAACGGCTTCCTGCTGCTGACCTACCTCGCTTTGTTCCCGAGCGAGATGAGCATCGGGGCTCACTCGTTCTTTCGCTACAATACGCATCTTTCTCTCGTGCTTACGCTCTGCCTTGCGCTTGCGGCCCGTGACCTCGGGGTCGGGAGTTGGCTGGTCGGCAGGCGTGCACAGGCGGCGGGGTGCCTCGCGCTCGCCACCACGCTGCTGGCACCCCTCGGCTATGCCTACCGCTTGCGCTTCGACCTCGACATGCCACAGCCGCTCGTCCGCACCCTCGCCACCAACGTGAAGGCTTTTCTTTCGGACGGCGACCGCCTGGCATTGTTGTTGCCCGGCGACAACTCCAGCGTTGCCACGATGATATCAGGTGTTCTCACCGAGACCGCACCCCGCCGCAGAGGGCTCGATCTGCTGCGCCGCAGCACTGCCGACGCAGCCACACTCGACGAGGCGGCGCAGTTGGGCTATCGCCTCGCCCTGGTATCGTGCGTGCCCGAGGGTTGGGAGGATCTGGCGCCGAACCACGCGGTTCTGCTCCGCCGTGATGCAAACGGGTGGCACCCGCTGGCGGCTTGGCCCTATCCGCCGCGGGCGGCCGAGCGGCGATGGCAGCAGATCCTTTCCTGGGGCCCGCTCTGCCGGCGGTCATGACCCTTATGGCTAGCCGTTGGACCTGGTGCAGTCGGCATCATCCACCACCGCGAAAATCTGAAAGGTCGGCCGCAGAAAGAATGGCGTCAGGCAGCGGTTTGACGGCGCCGGAATGGGCCGATTGTCGGTGAAGGCGACAAAATCATAGCCTCGAAGCGAAATGGGAAGGTGCGTGCGGTCGGCAGCACCGCCGGCGATCAGGGCTGCCCACAGAATTTGTGGCTGCGCCGCCTCGGCCAGGGCAGCAAAGGTCGGCGTCAGGATCACCGGCTGCTGACCCGGAATGGCAAAGAGGGTCGGCACAAAGGCTTCGCGGCGGGCGATCGCTAAGGTCGCGAGGTGAACCTCTGGAATCCGCGTGACGTGGAAGAGACCCTCCGGCTGGGCGACGGCGAGCTTGGCACCGCGCGGCAACAGGTCGATGCCCGCAAGATCGGCCGTGTAGACTTGATCGGCCCTGAGCCAGACGCGCTCGATCACGCCCAGGCGGACGACTAGCAGCGCTGCCGTTGCGATCCCGATTGCGGTGGCGATGCGTCTGCTCGGAAAGCGCGGCGCACCGGCGGCGGCAAACAACAGAAAAAAGGCGATGGGCAGGCGGTGGTCAGTGCCCGAGCCGCCATAGATTTGACTCGGCAGCAACAGATAGGCGGCAAAGACAATCCCGCTCGCGCAGCCGAGTCGTGGTTCTAAAGCGAGCCGCTTGGTCCAGAGGAGCCCGCCGATGAGGCCGAGGAATGAGACAAAGCAGGCAATGTCGAATACCCGGTTGTAGTTGTCGAACACGTTGAACAGCAGATCGATCTTGCGCCAGACCCCACCGTAGCTGACCGTCCCGCCCGCCGCATCCTGCGGACCGCCAAGGAGAAGCAGTGCCGGAAGGATGAATTGCGGTGCGGCCACGCCGATCCTGCGGCCGAGCGCTGCCCACCGGCCGGCGCGCAATTCCGCCCAGGCCGGCAGCGCTTCGACACCGAGAAGCACCAGCGCATAGAAGCCGAAGGCGGCGATGTGGCTGAAAAAGCAGGCGAGCGCCACGAGCGAAGATACGAGCAC
>DATNKF010000219.1:0-2324 GCA_035603555.1 Allostellaceae bacterium | reverse complement strand
GAGCGGTTTGAGCAGATCGGCGAGCGTGGGATCCTTCTCCGACAATCCCTCTTTTGCCCCCGGCAGCCCGACTTTAAGCAGGCCGGTACGCATCGGGCTCTGGCCGGTGATGAACGCGGCGCGGCCGGCGGTGCAGGATTGTTGGCCGTAATAGTCGGTCAGGACCGCGCCTTCATTGGCGATACGGTCGATATTGGGCGTGCGATAGCCCATCTGGCCGCGGTTGTAGGCGCTGATGTTCCAGTAGCCGATGTCATCGCCCATGATGACGAGGACGTTGGGCGGCGGTTTGCTGTGCGACCGCGGCGAAGGGGGAATGCATGACCGCGAGCGCGACGCTCGCCAGTAGGTGTCTCCATTGCATGTTTGTATTCCCTACGCGACCGGGCTGTCCGGCCTCTGGGTTGGCGGCAGGCCGAGGCTCAAAAGCGGAAGGTGGCGGCGAGGATCGGCCCCTTCATGTGGACATTGAAGCCGAGATCGAAGCCGCCGCTCGCCGTATAGTCAAAGTTGAGACTGCGGTAACCGAGGTGAAGATTGAGCCATGGGGTCGGCGTGTAGTCGACCGTGCCGATCAGCTGCCAATCGCTGTGTGCGCCGACGCCAAAGCCGCCGACATCGCCATAGGCGGTCAGGCCGAACCCGCTGGGAAGTAACCCGGCGGGGAGGTCGATATGGTAGCGTCCGCCGATCAGCGGATCGACCCAGCTGGCCGAACGATTGACACTCGTGCCGGGCAAGGCTCCCGGGTTCAGGGTCAGGTTCGACGAGAACCCCCAGGCGCGAAAGCCGACCCCCAGATCGGCATATTGTGTCGGCGCCTCGAGGGCGCGGTAGAGCAGCAGTGCGGTCCCGCTGTCGGTGATCAGCGCCGCATTGCCTCCCCGATAGAAGATGTTCCGGGTCGTGATGTCGGTACCGACCGGGACGTGCAGGGCATCACCGAGGAGGCCTAGAGGCCCGTCGCGGATTTCGATCGACCCCATGAACGGAACGGCGCTGAGGTGGGACAACACATCGACGGCGCTGACATCGGCGTTGATTGACGGCGCCCGCTCCAGCGGCGTCTGGATCGTCGCAGCGATGCCCGACAGCCAGAGGTAAGGCGTGACATAGAACTGCATCCCGTAAAGGTTGGCCGCATCCTGCGCGTAGGCGGGCTGGACTTCCGCTCCAATAACCGCCGAGCTGATGACAGCGCTCAGCAGTGCCGCGCGGGCGAATCGAGAAAGCGGTATTCTCCGGCTCGCGCGCGCAGGCGGAATAGACTTGGACATTGATCTCCCCCGTCAGTTAGGCAGGCAGCATGCGCCCGCACTTTTGATCAGCATCGATTGCAGGGCGCCTCCCCTCACCGCCCGGCGCACCGCCTCGAACTATTGCGCATTGCGTTTATTGAATCGCCCTTTATCGGGCAACAGTTTCACGTGGCGGCGATCGAGTCACGACTGTAGTTCGATCTCACCTAGCCGCCAGGTTTGGTTCAAGAAGCGCGCGGTCGGGCCGCAGAGGCGCCGGTTGACGAAGTCGCCCACCCCCGATCGACAAAAAACATTCGCGTAAGCCTCCCTTCGCCAAGCGCCTCGTCGAGGACGCCCCAAGCGATATACGGAATGAGCACCAGCAGCATGATGATATAGCCGGCGAGGGTCTCATAGAGCTTGGCGCCGGTGAGTTCGCCGAGCGAGGCGGCGACCGACTGGTCGTGGAACAGGCCGACGACGACTTCCTCGATGATGGTCAGGACGACCAGCAAAACGAGGAAAGCGAACGATTTGTGCAGCGTCGGCCAGATCAGCGGTTGGGTGGTGTAGCGCTCGCCGATGTTCATGGCACGGCCGATCAGCATGAATTTCGCCAGCACAAGGGCCTTCACGATAGCGATGCCCCATGGAGTGAAGCTGACGCCCGCGCCGTGCAGCACCGCGGCCTTCATCAGGATCACCGCCCCGAGGGTGACATAGAGGTAGGCGGTGAGGATCGCGAGTTCCTTGAATTCGTGCACGGCCCGTTGGCCCAGCGTCGCTTTCGTGGTGGTTTCGGTTGCCATTGTGATCTCCTGCCGCGTCGTGCCCGCGGAGTTGTGTGCCCTGCCGTTCGGCCCGGCTGAGTTACTTGTGTGTCCCCTCCTGCAGCCTGCGGAGCACGTCGTCGAGGTTGAAGCTAGCGGCCTTCTGGCGCTGCGGGTACTCCCTGAAGGTGGCGAGGAATTCCCCGACGTAAGCCTGCGCTGGCACCAGCAGAAAGACGTGATCGACGAACCAATCGTAGTAGGTCACTGACGTGATGTCCGCGCGCTCGAACGGGTCAGTGCGGAGATTGAA
>DATNKF010000218.1:0-5146 GCA_035603555.1 Allostellaceae bacterium | reverse complement strand
CCTCCGTTCACCGTCTTTCCCAGTCAGCGGCGGGGGATTATATAACACCAAGCTCCTACGGACCCGCCTCGCTTGTGCGGGCGGTCCAGTGACCAGGATTCCAGTATGGCCGTACCGTTGATGCCCAAGGCGACCGCCGTGTGGCTGGTCGAGAACACCTCTCTTACCTTCGAGCAGATCGCCGATTTCTGCGGGCTGCATCCGCTCGAGATCCAAGCTATCGCCGATGGCGAAGTGGCCAACCAGATGCAGGGTCTCGATCCGGTGGCAAACGGCCAGACCAGCACCGAGGAGATCGCTCGTTGCCAGGCCGATGCTCAGGCTCGCCTCAAGCTCTCTCCCCAGGCGCTGCCGCCGCAGCTGTTTCGCCACAAGGGACCGCGCTACACGCCGATCGCCAAGCGCCAGGACAAGCCCGATGCGATCGCTTTTTTGCTGAAGACTTATCCCGAGCTCAGCGAAGCGCAAATCTCGAAACTGATCGGCACGACCAAGCCGACGATCGCGGCGGTGCGTGACCGCACGCATTGGAATAGTTCCAACATCAAGCCGCGCCATCCGGTCGAACTCGGCCTGTGCACCTTTGAGGAGCTTGAGGAGGCGATCACGCGCTCCCGTTCGAGGCGCCCGCCGGACGAGCCCACGCTCGGCAGCGAGGAGGCGGAGCAGATCGAGACCTGAGCGGCGTCGCTTCTGGCATAGCCGGCTCTCGCCGAAGCGCGAGCGCATCAGAGCTTGAAGGCAATCGTGGTGACGCGCCAGGCCAATTCCAGGCGGCCGAGGTAGCCGCGCTGCGGCAGTAAATCCCGGGATTTCCTGGGCTCGAACTTCGTTGCCAGCCAATCCTAAGGGGGCGCATATTTAGCCATGCTCCTCTCGGAAAACCGGCAGGTAGTCGAAAAGTAAAAATCGCGTTAGAAGAGTAACAGGCCCGCGAAGGCGGGCAGACAGGGGGAAATATGAGCATTTCTGATCATCGTCGCCGCAGGACCAAGTCCTCGGCGCTGCAGGCCGTTGCCGGCAACGGCCTGCTGGATCGTCGTGCACTGCTCGGGCGCGGTGTGGTCTTTGCCGGTGCGATGAGCACCGGTGCTCTCGGCTCGCTGACTGGGGTCGCTGCCGAGCCCCCAACGGACACACCCTTGGCCGAAGCGCCGTGGAGCCAAGAGCCCGGTGCGACCATCGAGCCCTACGAGCGGCCCTCGCGGTTCGAGAAAAACGCTGTGCGCACGCTGAACAATCCGAACGGCCAGCCGGGTGCCCAGGGCGCGCGCACGCCTCACCATCTGATGAACGGCGCAATAACCCCGAACGGTCTGCATTTCGTGGTGTCGCATGGCGGCGCCCCGGATATCGATCCGGACAAGCACCGGCTCGTGATCCATGGCCTGGTGAAACGACCGCTGGTGTTTACGCTCGATGCCCTCGCCCGGTATCCGATGACAACGCGGGTGACCTTTCTCGAATGCGGAGGCAACGGCGGGCCGTTGTTTTCACCTCAGCCGCTGCAAGCGAACCTCCAGGCGCTGCACGGGCTCGCCTCCTGTGCCGAGTGGACTGGCGTGAAACTCTCAACACTGCTGGAGGAGACGGGCATCGACCCGAAGGCCAAGTGGTTCATCGCCGAAGGCGCCGACGCGCCTCACCTGGCCCGCAGCGTGCCTCTCAAGAAGGCCCTGGATGACGCCATGATTGCGTTCTACCAGAACGGCGAGCGCCTAATGCCGGCCAACGGCTATCCAATGCGCCTGCTGCTGCCGGGCTACGAAGGCAATATGAACGTCAAATATCTGCGGCGCATCAAGCTTGTGGAGGAGCCGGCCATGAGCTTTTGGGAGGCCAGAACCTATGCGCCGATTTTGCCGAACGGCAAGGCCTACCAGTTCTACTTGCTGCAGGAGGTCAAGTCGTTCATCACCCAGCCCTCGCCGGGGCTGACCTTGAAAGAGCCCGGGCTCTACGAAATCTCGGGCATTGCCTATTCCGGCACCGGCCGGATCGCCAAAGTCATGGTTTCGGCCGATGGCGGGCGGAGCTGGGCGGAGGCGGCATTGGCGGAGCCGGTGCTGAGCAAGGCGTTCACCCGCTTTCGCTTGCCCTGGCGCTGGGACGGCGGCGCTGCAATCTTGCAAAGCCGCGCCTGGGACGAGGCCGGCAACGTGCAGCCTACCCGTGCCCAATTTGTCGCCCAACGGGGCGAGCTGAAGTCCGTCCCGCCAGTGACGGTGGTGCTGAACCACCATTTTAACGCGATCACCAGCTGGGCGGTCGACAGCACCGGGGAGGTCAAGCATGCTTACGCGTAGCGGGCTGGTCGCGGCCGTTTGGCTTGCCTTCGGTCTGGCTGCGGGTGCGGCCTCCGCCGAAGCGCCCAATCTCGGCAAGCCGATCGATGTCGCTGAAATCGCCGCGTGGGATATCAGCATTCAGCCGGACGGCACCGGCTTGCCGCCGGGCGGGGGCAAGGCCGCCGACGGCGCGCGTATTTACGCGGACAAATGCGCCCAGTGCCATGGTCCGGACGGCAAAGGCGGAGTCGCGGGCGTGTTTACCGTACCATTGGTCGGCGGCGACCCGATCACCGACATCGCGGCGTCGATGAAGAGGATCGCCAATTTCTGGCCATACGCCACGACACTGTTCGACTACACCCGGCGGGCGATGCCATGGCAGCAGCCGATGACGCTCGCGAACGACGAGGTGTATGCATTAACCGCCTATATTTTGGCGGCGAACAAGCTGATCGGCGAGAACGACACGATGAACGCGCAGACCCTGCCCAAGGTGCGAATGCCGAACCGTGACGGATTTATTGTTCGCTTTCCCGATGCGATGTGAGCGGCTCCAGCGCCTTGATGCTTGTAGAACTCGGGCGAGCTTACCGATCCCGGGCTGTAGCCATGGCGCCATAACCGGCCTTTTCCAAGACCCCCGCAATTTCGCCGAGGACAGTGGGGTCGTCGATTGTCGCCGGCATGAGGTACGCCTCGCCGTCGGCGATCTTGCGCATCGTGCCGCGCAGAATCTTTCCTGATCGCGTCTTCGGCAGACCGGCAACCACCAGTGCTGTCTTGAAGCTCGCCACCGGCCCGATGCGGTCGCGCACGAGCCGCACGGCTTCCTCCTGGACCTCGTCTGCAGGCCGTTCTACACCATTCTTGAGCACCAGGAGGCCGAGCGGAACCTGGCCTTTGAGCGCATCGGCGACGCCGATCACCGCGCACTCTGCGACATCGGGATGGGCCGCCAGCACTTCCTCGACCCCGCCGGTCGAAAGCCGGTGACCGGCGACATTGATGATGTCGTCGGTGCGCGTCATTACGTGGATGTAGCCATCGCCGTCGATGAACCCGGCATCGGCGGTCTGATAGAAGCCGGGAAAGGCGCTCAAATAGGCCGCGACGAATTTGTCGTCGGCCTGCCACAGGGTTGGCAACGCCCCCGGCGGCAACGGCAATTTGACCGCAAGTGCGCCGATTTCATCTGGCTTCAACTCGCGCGGCGTGCCCTCGGCTTCGGCGTCGAGCACGCGGACATCCCAGCCCGGCACGGCGCGCGTTGCCGAGCCGTGCTTGACCGGCAGCCGCTCTATGCCGAGACAGTTAGCGGCGATCGGCCAGCCGGTCTCGGTCTGCCACCAATGGTCGATGACCGGGATGCCCAGCTGCTCCTCGGCCCAGGCAACGGTCGGCGGGTCGGCGCGTTCGCCGGCCAGGAACAAAGCACGGAACTGCCCGAGATCGCGCGCCCGTATCAACCGCCCGTCGGGATCTTCGCGCTTGATCGCGCGAAACGCTGTCGGCGCGGTAAAGAAGACCCGTACCCGATGCTGCTCGATGACCCGCCAGAAGGCACCGGCATCCGGCGTGCCGACCGGCTTGCCCTCGTACATCACCGTCGTGCAGCCCAAGAGTAGCGGGGCATAGAGGATATAGGAGTGACCAACCACCCAACCGACATCGGAAGCCGTCCAGAACACCTCGTCGGGCTTCACCCCATAGATGTTGCGCAGCGACCAATGGAGTGCCACCGCATGGCCGCCATTGTCGCGCACCACTCCCTTGGGGATTCCGGTCGTGCCCGAGGTATAGAGAATGTAGAGCGGGTCGGTCGCCAATACCGGCACGCACTCGGCGGGCCGAGCGCCGGCCGCGAGCTCGCCCCAATCATGGTCGCGCCCCACCATGAGTTCGGCATGGCACATCGGCCGCTGCAGGATCACGCAGTACTCGGGCTTGGCGCTTGCTTCGGCGATCGCGGCGTCGAGCAGCGGCTTGTAGGCGATGATGCGGCTGACCTCGATACCGCACGAGGCCGAAAGGATGACCCGCGGCTTGGCATCGTTGATGCGAGTGGCGAGCTCGTGCGCAGCAAACCCGCCGAAGACGACCGAGTGGACGGCACCGATGCGCGCACAAGCAAGCATCGCCATCGCCGCCTCGGGGACCATCGGCATATAGATCAGCACCCGATCCCCTTTGCCGACCCCGAGACGGACGAGAACGCCGGCGAGGCGCGCGACTTCGTCGCGCAGCTCGCGATAGGTGAATTGCTTGATCTGGTCTGTCACCGGGCTGTCCCAGACCAGCGCCGTGCGGTCGCCATGCCCGGCCGCGACGTGCCGGTCGAGCGCGTTCCAACAAGTGTTGAGCCGCGCGCCCGCAAACCAGCGATAGAAGGGCGGGCGACTGGCATCGAGCACTTTTTCCCACCGGCGCTCCCAGTCGATCGCCTCGGCCGCTTCCGCCCAGAATTCCTCCGGCCGCTCGATTGATCGGCGATAGATTTCGGCGTAGCCCGTCATCGTTGATCTCCTGCAAGCGCTGGCCGGGGAATTCTCGCTGGCGCCGGCCGCTATGCCAAGCGGCTCGACATGTCTATGTGTGCCACTGCAAGGCCTGTCAGCGCCGCACCGGCGGTCGTCGATTCGGGCAACCGTTGGTTGAAGACCCAGGTGCGGATCGAGGGCGAAAACAAGATCTACGCGCGCATGGCTGATAGCGGTTCGAGATCCGCTTTCACTTCTGCCCGAGCTGCGGCAGCAACGTCTATTGGGAGGGCGACCGCGCCCCGGAATATTACAGGATCACCGTCGGTTCGTTTGCCGACCCCGGTTTTCCCGCGCCGACCTTTTCGGTGTGGGAGG
>DATNKF010000217.1:0-3539 GCA_035603555.1 Allostellaceae bacterium | reverse complement strand
TCAACCGTTCGCAGAAAAAAGATGCCTCGTAGCGCCCGGGTGCGCGATAGGTGCCGGCTGGCGTCTTATTGGTCAGCAGCGCCGTCGAGGTGATACGCATGTTGGGGACGCGGTAGGGACCGCTGAAGCATTGCGCGAGGGTGCGCGGCGCGATCAGCCCATTGGTGCGGATATAGGCGCCGAGATCGATGAAGACCTCGCCGCGCAACCCAAGGATCGTGCCATCGCGGCGGCAGGCGATGTCAACCTCGCAATCCGCCTGGCGAGCATGGTTCATCGCGGTCAGGTGCTCGCGCCGGTCCTCGATCCAGCGGACAGGGCGGCCGACATGTTTGGCGGCGAGCGGGATCAGGAAGTCCTCGGGGTAGAACTCGCCGCGGGCGCCGAAGCCGCCGCCGACATCGTTTTCGATCAGATCGACATCCGTGGGAGCAAGCCCGAGCATCGCGGCCAACGTGTCGCGATTAAAGAACGGCACCTTGGCGGCGCCCAGAACTGTCATTCGCCCTCGAGCTGCATCCCATTCGGCGAGGACGCCACGCGGCTCCATCGGCAATGCGGTATAGCGCTGCACCTGGAAGCACTCACGCCGGACGTAAGGAGCATCGCGAAATGCCGCCTCGGCGTCGCCGATCACGGCGGTGAAGGTCATCGCGAGATTGGTACCGCTCTCCTCGAACAACAGAACCTCGTGTTGCCCCGAAACCCGGCGATCCGCGACCGGCGTCAACTCCTCAATGTCCAGGGCGATCGTCCCGAGTCCGTCCTCGGCGAGCGCCGCGCTGTCCGCCAAAACGACCGCGATCGGCTCACCGACATAGCGCACGCGCTCCGCCGCGATAACCGGTTGCAGAAACCGCTCGGTCCCGGGCAACGGCAGAAGGCGCAGCGGGATCGTCAGCACCGTGCCGATCTCCGCCGCCGTTATGATGGCGCGTACGCCGGGGAGATCGCGCGCCGCGGTCGCGTCGAGGCGGCGCAGGCGGCCATGCGCGATCGGGCTGCGCAGGATCGCGGCATGCAGCATGCCCTCACGCTGCAGATCGCCGACAAATTCGCCCCGGCCGCGTAGAAACCGCCAATCCTCGATCCGCTCGACCGGGCTACCGATGTAACGGTTGGTCCCGATCATGGCTTGTCGGTCTTCCGGTAAGTGGCGCGTGCTTCGAGCACCGCCTCGACGATCGGGATGTACCCGGTACATCGGCACAAATTGCCCGACAGCACCGAGCGGATGCGGTCAGCGTCGGCATCCGGTTCATCGGTCAAGAGGGCATGCGCGGTGGTCAACATGCCGGGCGTGCAGAAGCCGCACTGCAAGGCGTGATGCTTGCGGAAGGCGGCTTGCAACGGGGTCAACGCCTCTTCGGTCGAGAGACCCTCGACGGTGACCACGGTGCTGCCTTCGGCCTGAACCGCCAGCATCAGGCAGGATCGGACCGCGGCCCCATCGACAATGACCGTGCACGCGCCGCACACTCCATGCTCGCAGCCGAGATGGGTTCCAGTCTGCCGCAAGGCGTCGCGTAAGCAATCGGCGAGATGCATGCGCGGCTCGACATCGACCTCGACGGGCTTGCCATTAAGCTGGAACGTCACACGCATCATGCGCCCCGAGGCTGTGCCGCGCCACGCAAGCCGCGCTCGACGAGCGTTGCGACGAGGCCGCGGCGGTAGGCGGCGCCGGCATGCAAATCCTCAGGCGGATCGACAGCTTGTGCCGCGGTCGCCGCCGCCTGCCGGATCAATCCTTCGTCGACGGGGTGGCCGTTCAGCAATGTCTCCACTTCAGTCAGCCGCTGCGGCCGATGGCAGGCACCGATGACACCGACATGGGCGTTGTGAACCCGGCCGCCGTGATCCTCGTCATAAAAGAGGGCTATGCCGGCGAGCGCAAAATCGCCCTGCCGCTGAGCGAATTCCCGGAAGGCCCAGCGCCTCTCCCTGGGCCAGAACGGCAGGTACAGTTCGGTAATAATCTCGCCCGGCAGGCGCGCCGTCGACAGCGGTCCTGTGAAGAATTCGCTGGCGCCTATCGTGCGTGTTCCGGCTGTGCAGACGAGAGTGATCTCGGCGTCGCAGGTCACGGCGATGCCTGGCAGCTCGGCAGCCGGATCGGCATGGGCAAGGCTGCCGCCGACGGTGCCGCGGTTGCGGATCTGATAGTGCGCGACGTGGGCGATTGCCTCCAGCAACAGCGGGTGTGCGATCTCCAGCCGCTGATCATCCTCGATGTTACGCCAGCACACCCGGGCGCCAAGACGAACGCCGCTGTCGCCGACGGCAATGTTGCCGAGCCCGGGAATCCGGCGCAGATCAACCAGCATGCTCGGCGCCGCCAGCCGGAAGGCGAGAACCGGCATCAGGCTTTGCCCACCGGCGATCAGGGTCGCCTCGGGATCCGAAACGAGCAGGTCGGTCGCTTCTCGGAGCGTGGTTGGGGCCTGGTACTCGAACGGAGCGGGTTTCATCCCCTTGCCTCGCAAAGGGCGTTGTCAGGTTGCCAATAGGCGGATGTTGATGGCCGAAAACAGCAACTCTGGACGTTATGCAGCTGACGCAGTACCGGCGACGTCACGCCATGTGCGAAAGGCGGTGTCGCGAGCCGCACGATGCTGATTGGCGCTGAGGTGATGACGGCAGAGCTGGAAATGGTTGTGGATCCGGCTGTGGGTGGAGAGGAAACGCTGCGCGTGACGCGCTGACTTGAAGCGCTTCATCTGTCGCTCTCGTCGTCGTGTCGGCTGATGCGACACCTCAGCGCGATTGTTGAGATAGCGGCTTTGGCGGTGCTCGACCCCCGGCAGGATCTTACGTTTGGCGGCGGCGTAGCTCTTGAGCTTGTCAGTGACGATCACCCGCGGAACATACCGCAAGCCCTTCAGCAGCTTGCGGAAGAACCGCGTGGCCGCGGCTGCGCTGCGCCGGCTCTGGACCAGAATGTCGAGGACATTTCCGTCCTGGTCGACCGCGCGCCAAAGATAGTGTTGCTTGCCGCGGATCCGGATGAACACCTCGTCCATGTACCACTTGTCGCCGGGTTGTGGCCGGCGCCGCTTCAGCGCATTGGCGAAGATCCGGCCGAAGCGCAGGCCCCACTCGCGGATGCTCTCGTAGCTAACGACGATCCCACGCGCCGCCAGGATCAGCTCAACATCTCGCAAGCTCAGGCTGAAGCAGTGATAGAGCCAGACCGCATGCTCGATGACCGCGGACGGGAAGCGGAAGCCGCGATACGGGTTCGGTGATATCGTCATGCCCCACAGCCTGCCACGTCCCGGCCGAAGCTGCCAACCTGACAGTGCCCTCCTAACCCGAACTTTGCCCTCTTTTGAGCGCAAGCCATTGATATAGTTTTGCAGCGGTGGTGTCGGTCTGTCTACGCAGTGAGCGTCAGGCCGAGCAGATCGAGGGCGTGGTGCTGTGTGCGGGTAGGGGTGGTGAGGATGGTGGTGAGGTGATCGCGGCCGAGGCGGACGACATTGCGGGTGAGCGTGGCGAGATCGCCAAGCAGCGTGTGGAAGCTGTGCACCGGGAGC
>DATNKF010000216.1:0-3856 GCA_035603555.1 Allostellaceae bacterium | reverse complement strand
GACCGCCCCAAGGCGTGGATGGCTGGGACGAGCCCGGCCAAAACGAAAATTGGGGGCGGTGATTTTGCTCCCTTGATTCTCCGAAGAATTCCCTGCACAGCCGTGCTGCTGTGACGCGGGAACACATTCGCCTCAGGCGCTCGCCCGGGCTCGCTGACGCCGGTGCTTTGCCTTCAGTTTGGCTTTGCGTTTGTTTGCTCGGATTCTCTGGCTCTTTCTGACCGTCTTCATTACCTGAAACTCTTATCCTGCAACGCGGACGAGCCATATAGCAGCAGGAGCCCACACCGCCGACCCGGCTAATCGTCGCGGTGGCCGGCGGTGCGGAAACTGAAGGTCGTCAGATCTTCTCGTGCATTTTTTCGAAATCGGCTACCTGCCGTTCTGCCTCTTGGCGCGCAATTCCGTAGCGCTCTTGAATCCTGCCGACAAGCTGATCGCGCTTCCCCTCCGCGACCTTCCAATCATCGTCGGTCAATTTGCCCCACTTCTCCTTCGCCTTCCCGACGAACTGTTTCCAGTTTCCCTTCATCTGGTCGCTATTCATTTTCGGATCTCCTCCGCGATGTTAATCACATTGGAGAAACAACGCGAAAAGCTTACCGGTTCCGGTGAGGGCGAGCGGCGCGTCGAGCGGGTTTTGGACTATTTGTCGTAGGCGATGCGGCGCGACAGGCCTTCGCGGCCGAGCCGCAGTCGGTGACCTGCGGTCAGCGATTGCAGATGTGTTTGAGGCTCTGCCACTCGCTCGCGTCGAGCAAGGCGGGGCCGGTCGGAGGAATGTCCTCGGCTTCGAGCCTGGCCTTGCGGTCCGCCGTAAGGGGGTGGTCGTGCAGGACCGACGGCACCATGTCGTCGGCCGACCCGATGATGCGGTGCAACAGCGAGCCCAGCGGCGCGGCCGGTCGACCGAGGCGGTGCATGACGCTCACCGCGAACGCATCGGCGCGTTCTTCATCGGCGCGGGAGTAAGCCGCGCTAAGCACCATACGGCCGGCCATCAGCACGGCACCGGCTCCGGTCACATCGCCGAACATCAGGCCGATGAGGAACGACGTACCGCCGTCGCGAATTACCCGGCGCAGCCCGTCGCGATGGGTGACGTGACCAAATTCGTGCGCCAAGACGCCGGCGAGCTCGTCCGGCGTCTGCGATACGGTGAGCAGCGTCGAGAGCACGTAAATCCGCCCGCCCGGCAGGGCGAAGGCGTTCGGCACCCCCGATTGCAGCACGACCGGGTCGGGCGCGATCGGCAGATCGGCAACCCCCTGCAGCTGCCCGACCAGCTTCTTCAGCGCGGCGATGCCCGGCGGCGACTCGCAGGCGTGGCCGGCGAGGAGGGTCCGCACCTGCCCGTCGACCGCCTCGCCGAGCGGCTTCTCCCAGGAATAGGGCATCATCTCGGCCAACTGGTTGGCCAATAGCGGCATCCCGAACCAGGCCATCGCGATGATCGCGACGCCGGCGGCAAGCGACGCGACGGCGATGCGCCAGACCGATACCGTTCCGGCACCGCCGGGACCGTCGAGCGCCGGGCATAGCCGCAGGATGTCGGCCCGCGCCGACGGGTCGCGCAGCTCCAAACGGGCCAGCGGCGGCGCCGTGGTGCAGGACAGGCGCAGCGCGCTTGCGGGACCGTCGACCCGGCGCACAGCATCGTACGGCCACGAGGCCAATGGCGCGCCGTCGGGCGCCTCTACGCCGAAAATCTCCAGCCTGTCTGCGAAGCTCAGCCTGACGACGCGGCGCCGACTCGATAGCCCATCAAAGAATACGGCCGCTTCCACGGTGCCGCTAGAAGCCGAAGTCGAGACCGTCGGCCAGCCCCTCACCGAACCCGCTGACCAGCTCGCCGGCGGCGGTAACGTCTGCGGCACCCTCGATGTTGATTACCGCGCAGGCGCGCACCACCCTCTGCCAGACCCGCTGTAGCGTGTAGATCCGCGCCAGCACCCCCAACGCGACGCCCAGCAGCAGATAGGAAACCGCATAGGCCGCCATCCCCCATATCGGCACCTGCCCGACCGACACCGGCCCGCGGACATGCATCCCGGCAACCAGCACGGCCGTCAGCCCGCCGGCGACCGCCGCGAAGGCGAAAAACACCAGCGCGCTAAAGCCGATCAGCGCCCAATAGACGCCGATAAGGCTGCCGGACCGCAAATCGCACGTAACGGTTACGCTGCCGAACCGGATCCCGCCAGCCCACCATGCCCACTCCCGAGCCCGTCGGATGGCGTGCAGAAACGGCAATGCGATCAACAGAGCGGTACCGAGCAGCATCGCGACAATCGCGGCTGCGGGAGGGTGGCTCGCGAAGAGGTTCGCCACCAGGCCCCCCGCGAACAGCAGGAACGGCAACAGGCCGAGCAGCCAGATCCACCAGATCCGTCCGAACAATTGCCCACCGGTCGCGTCGAGCCGGCCGGGCAGATTGCCGTACAGCGTGTGGCGAAGCTTGAAGCGTTCTAGCGCCGCGGTCCGCCACGGATAGGCAAGGCCAATCGAGGGTACCAGCAACAGGCCCCACAGCATCGAGCGCCAAGCATACGACCAGCCCGATCCGGTCATCCAAAAGCGCACCCCGCGCCACACCGTGCGCGTCAGCCGGTAGCGCCGCGCCCGGTAGGCGGCGAACTGACCGAAGGCGAACAGGAACAAATAAAGCGGCAGGCTGGCGAACGCCTTGATCCGTTCGGCCTCAAGACCGATCAGGAAATAGACCAGGAAGATCGGTCCCAGCACCGCCAACGCGATCAGGAAGCCGAACAGCAGTTCCCTGCCGCGGCCCGTGTATTCGAGCGCATCGCCGGCGATCTCGGTATGCGACCAGAGATGCCGTCGAGTGTCGGTGGTGAGCCAGAAGCGGTAGAACCCAAAGGTCACCAGCTCAAGCACGGCACCGCGCACCACCAGGCGGCGAAAGTCGCCGTTCCGCCCGGTGAAGGAGACCAGCGCGGGCGCCGCGGGGACGGTACTGGTGGCGGGCATTATCATCGTTCGAGCGTCGCCGACTATGGTGAACCACCAGTCAACAAGTGATTATCGCACGCCCTCGGGCCCCAGCATGACCGAATCCTCGGTCAATCGCCGCCTAGTCTCGGTCCAGACAGCCTAAAGAATTCGCTCTTGATGCCGATCAGCTGGCACCGCCCGCTGTCGCGAAATAGAGCTTGGGATCGGCGGCGCGGATGTGGGCTTCGGGGAGGCCGAGCTCGCGGCGCACGATGTTGGCGCCTTCGACCAGCGACACGCATTTGTAATAGGCGATGCGGCGGCTGAGACCCTCGCGGCCAAAGCCGCAATCGGTGGTGATGACGAGGCGCTCGGGCGGGATGTATTCGAGCGCTTTCCGGATCAGCCCGGCCACGTATTCCGGCGGCTCGACGGTGGTGATGCAGTGGTTGACGACGCCGATGCCGATTTTCTTCTCGGTCTTGTATCGGGCGAAGAGCGGCAGGTCCTTGCCGTCGCTCGAGGCGCATTCGAAGGTGACGACGTCGGCGTCGAGCTGCAGGAGATATGGCAGGGCGCGCTCGTAGGTCGGCACCTCCCAATAGACGCGCTGCTGGTTGGGGTTGCCCCAACAGGTGTGCACCCAGATCTCGGCATCGACCCCGGCGAGCTGCCGGTTGAACGCGCGGGTTTGGAATTCGAGATCGGCGTCGGTGCAGTCGGCGCGGGTCGTCAACCCGTGGTGGCGCGGCTCCTCGATCTGGATCAACGGACACCCGGCGGCAGCGAGCTCGCGCAGTTCGGCATTCATGATGTCGCAGAGGTCGAGGACCATCGCCTTGTCGTCGGGATAGTGCTCGTTCCACAGCATGCTGGCCAAGGCCGGGGCGCAGATCGCGCC
>DATNKF010000215.1:0-6824 GCA_035603555.1 Allostellaceae bacterium | reverse complement strand
GCGGCGCTCGGGATCCCGCTGACCCCGAGTGTCGGCAATTTCGTCCTCGCCCGCTTTCCTGACAGCCCGAGCAAGAACGCCGATGCGGCCTTTGCCTTCCTCCAGTTCCGCGGCATTTTGGTTCGACAGATGGGGGGCTACGGGTTGCCGCAATATTTAAGGATCACGATCGGCACTGGCGAGGAGATGGAACGGGTGGCAGAGACGCTCGCCGAATTCATGTCGGCGCGATGAGCGAGACATTGTTCGACCGCGTTGCGTTGATCGGGTTCGGGCTGATCGGCTCCTCGCTCGCGCGGGTGTTGCGCCGCGACAGCCCCGCGACAACGATCGTAGCCTGCGCCCGCCGCGCGGAGACGCTGGCGGCGGTGCGCCGGCTCGATCTCGCCGACGAGACCACCGACGATCCCGCGAGGGCGGCGGAGGGTGCCGATCTCGTGGTGATCGCCACGCCGCTCTCGGCCTATGCCGAAATCGGACGGCGGATCGCCCCGGCGCTCCGGCGCGGTGCGATCCTGACCGATGTCGGCTCGGTCAAAGAAGCGGTGATCCGCGATCTGCAGCCATCGCTGCCGGAAGGCGTTCACTTTGTTCCCGGCCATCCGGTCGCGGGGACCGAGCATTCCGGGCCCGAAGCGGGCTTTGCGGAATTGTTTCGCGGGCGCTGGTGCATCCTGACCCCGCCGCCCGAGACGGCACCCGAGGCGGTCGCTGACGTCACCCGGATGTGGGAGCAGGCGGGCATGCGGGTCGTGACGATGAGTGCCGACCATCACGACCGGGTGCTGGCGGTGACCTCGCACCTGCCGCATCTGATCGCCTACACGATCGTCGGCACTGCAACCGACCTCGAGGACAGCCTCAAATCCGAGGTTATCGAGTTCTCGGCCAGCGGCTTTCGCGACTTCACCCGGATCGCCGCCTCCGACCCGGTGATGTGGCGCGATATCTTTCTCAACAACCGGGAGGCGGTGCTCGATATCCTGCAACGCTTCAACGAAGACCTGACCGCCCTGCAACGCGCGATCCGCTGGGGCGAAGGCGACAAACTGCAGGATCTCTTCACCCGCACCCGCGCCATCCGGCGCTCGATCATCGAGGCGAAACAAGCCTAGCCGGCGCGTGCTCGCAAACCGACCGGCAGTGAGTGGGGGATGGGAATGACCGATTACCGCAGCGACAATACCGGTCGAGCCGCACCCGAGATCCTGGATGCGCTGATCCAAGCCAACCACGGCACCGCGCTCGGGTATGGCGGCGACGACTACACCGCCGCGCTGCAACGGCACTTCTCCGAGCTGTTCGAGACCGCCGTGCGGGTCTTCCCGGTCGCCACCGGGACTGCGGCGAACGCTTTGGCACTGGCCTCGCTCGGCCCGCCCTGGGCCAATGTTTATTGCAGCGAGGTCGCACACGTCAATACTGCGGAGGCCAACGCCGCCGGGTTCTTCGGCGGCGGCCTGAAGCTCGTCCCGGTGGCCGGCAGTCACGGCAAGATCGGCGGCGATGCGCTCGCCGAGACTCTGGCAGGGATCGCGCCGGGGCAGATCCATCGCGGCCAGCCGACCGGGGTCAGTCTGACCCAGGCGACCGATCTCGGCGCCGTCTATTCGCTCGACGAGATCCGCGCGGTTGCCGAGGTGGCGAAGGCGCGCGGCCTCAAGCTGCACATGGACGGAGCGCGCTTTGCCAATGCGACCGCACGGCTCGGCTGCAGTCCGGCCGAGCCGACCTGGCGCTCCGGCATCGACATCATGTCCTTCGGCGCGACCAAGAACGGCGGCGCGCTGTGCGACGCGATTGTCGTCTTTACCCCCGAGATTGCCGAAATCGTTGCAGTGCAACTGCGCCGCGCCGGCCAGGTCTGGTCGAAAATGCGCTTTGCCTCCGCACAGCTGATCGCCTATGTCGAGAACGGCCTTTGGCTCGACATGGCCCGCGCCTCGAATGCGATTGCTGCGCGCATCGCAACGGGACTGCGCGACCTTGCGGGTGTCCGGCTATTGGCGCCGGTCGAGGCCAACGAGATCTTTCTCGAG
Organism: Allostellaceae bacterium; assembly: GCA_035603555.1. Taxonomy (GTDB): domain Bacteria; phylum Pseudomonadota; class Alphaproteobacteria; order ATCC43930; family CGMCC-115725; genus AP-15. The sequence continues at coordinate 4,785 of DATNKF010000215.1, read as the reverse complement.
CTGCCGAGCACGACGATGGACGCGCTCGAAACCGACGGCTTCCAGTTCTATCGGCGCAGCCGAAGCCTCGCCCGTTTCGTCTGCCGCTTCGACACGACCGAGGCCGAAGCCGACGCGCTGGTGGCAGCCCTGCGTCGGCAGCTTGCTCCGGTGGCGCCGCCGCGCGCAGCCGAATAGCCTTCTGCACGAGCAGCGCGGCGTCCGGTCCGCTGCTTGCGCTCCCGCGGGTCTTGCGAGAAGCTTCGAGACCGTGGGTATTCGGCTCGACGGGCGCCGGATTAAGAGAAGATAGTAAAAAAAGGGTAAGACAGTCCTGCACCGGCGGTATAAAGTCGCCGCAAGGCCCCGGAACGTGGGCTGGACCAAGCGGGAGGGAGGCCATGGCGACGGTCGAGACCGTAAAGAGCGTCCCCTGGTGGAAGGAGCCGACCAAAGACCAATGGCTTGCCTGGGTCGCCGCGTGGCTCGGCTGGACCCTGGATGCCTTTGATTTCACGATCTTTCTGCTGATCATGTTGCCGATCTCGCAGGAATTCAGCGTCCCGTTGACTGCCGTTACGGCCGTCTTCACCTTGACGTTGTGGATGCGGTTATTGGGTGCTACTGCCTCGGGCTGGCTCGCCGATCGGGTCGGGCGCAAGACGCCGCTGATGATCTCGATCGCGTGGTACTCGGCCTGTAACTTCATTGCGGGTTTTTCGCCGACGTTCTGGTTTCTGTTCTTGTTCCGGGCGCTTTTGGGCATCGGCATGGGTGCCGAGTGGCCGGCCGGCGCGGCCTTGGCGATGGAGCAATGGCCGATTCGCTCGCGCGGCTTTATGGGCGGGGTATTGCAAGCCTCGTGGGGGCTCGGCGCGGTCTTATCCAGTGCCGCCTATGGCCTGTTGTACGATTCGATTGGCTGGCGCGGCCTGCTGTGGATGGGCGTCCTGCCGGCGCTCTCGATCATCTATGTGCGGTTCTTCGTCAAAGAGCCGGAGGTCTGGGTCGAAAACCGGCGGCTGCAGCGCACCCAGCAGCGGGAGGTTCGCGTACCGTTGTTCAGCATCTTCAAGCGGGGCATGCTCGGCAACACGCTGACTGCGTGCTGGTGGATGGCCAGCGCCTTTGTCGTCGGCTACTCGATCGGCGCGCTGTTTCCGACCTATCTCCAAAAGGATCTGCACCTCAGCGCCGGACTGGTGGCATTGCCGGTCATGCTCCAGAGCCTGGTATTTTTCCTTTCGGGTACGTTCTGGGGCTGGTTTGCCGATCGGGTCGGCCGCCGCTGGGCAATCATCATCCCGGCTTTGCTGACGATCCCGATCGCGCCGGCCTATCTCCTGACCAGCGATTACACGATGATCGTGGTGTTTTTCGCCATCCAGGGCGCGTTCGGCGCCGGCGGCATGCACGTCCAGTACCCGGCCTATCTCGCCGAAAGGTTCCCGACCGAGGTACGGGCGACAGCTGGCGGTTTCGTCTATCACCAGGGAGCGATCTTTGGCGGTCTGGTAGGGCCTGTTCTTGCCTACCTCGCGTCCGACTGGCAGCTGGGATTTGCGATCCCGATGATGATCGGAACCACGCTCGGTTGCGTCAGCATAATCGTGGCAATGATGTTCAGCCCGGAGACCCGGGGCACGGTTCTGAGTGCGGAGCTGTCGGTCGCCTGAGCAGTTCTGACGGCGGTTTCTGGTGCCGTCGCGCTCGTCGGCGGCCCATGATCCCTAGAGGATGGCCCAAGCGCACGCACATCGCCGCGCTCACGCCGAACAGCGGTCGGCGTCGGTTTTGCGCCCGAGACCACGCGGCGACTTCGATGGCCAAAAGAACCCGCGACATTCCCGCAGGGCTGTTTTACAGTTCCCGCAAGGCCCTACCTAGGGGCCGAATTACAGGGGGGATGCGGCGATGGCGGCGGTAGAGCGCGAGGCCGGAAATACCATTCCTTGGTGGAAAGAGCCGACCAAGGACCAATGGTACGCCTGGTGGGCCGCTTGGCTCGGGTGGACCCTGGACGCCTTCGATTTCACCGTGTTTCTGCTGATCATGGTGCCGATCGCCCAGGAATTCGACGTGCCGCTCGCCGCGGTCGCCTTCGTCCTGACGATCACCTTGTGGATGCGTCTGGTCGGCGCCGTCGGGGCGGGTTGGCTCGCCGATCGGATCGGGCGCAAGACGCCGTTGATGATCTCGATCGCCTGGTATTCGCTGAGCAACTTCATCGCCGGCTTTTCGCCGACCCTGTGGTTTCTGCTGCTGTTCCGGGCCTTGTTGGGCATCGGCATGGGGGCGGAATGGCCGGTCGGCGCCGCACTCGTCATGGAGAGCTGGCCGGTGCGCTCGCGCGGCTTGATGAGCGGCGTTCTGCAAGCCTCGGGCAATCTCGGCTTTCTGTTGTCGAGCATCGTCTACGGTCTGTTTTACGACTATATCGGCTGGCGCGGCATGCTGTGGCTCGGCATCCTGCCGGCCTTCGCGATCATCTACATTCGCATCTACGTCAAGGAATCCGCGGTCTGGGTCGAGAATCGGCGCCTCCAGCGAGCTGAGCAGCGCGAAATGCGCACCCCGTTCTTTGCCATCTTCAAACGGGGCATGCTCGGGAACACGCTAGGCGCGTGCTGGTTCATGGCAGCCGCCTTCATAACCTACTATTCGATCAATTCGCTGTTCGCCGCGCACCTGCAGAGCGATCTGCACATGAGCACGGCGATGATCGCGACGCCGATCGCCATCGCCAACCTGCTGGCGTTCTTCTCGAGCGCCACCTGCGGCTGGTTTTCGGACCGCATCGGCCGGCGCTGGGCAATGATTATTCCAGCACTGTTCGTGATCCCGTTGGCGCCGTTCTACCTGTTCACCAGCGACCTCACTGTGATCGCCGTGGCCTTTGCCCTGCAAGGGCTGGCGGGCAGCGGGGGCATGTTCGGTCAGGTCCCGAGCTCTCTCAACGAGCGGTTTCCGACGGAGGTTCGCGCGACCGCGGCCGCCTTCTGCTATCACCAGGGGGCGATCTGGGGAGGCCTGTGCGCCCCGGTTCTCGCCTATTTCGCGACTAACTGGCAGCTCGGCCTGGCGATACCGATGCTGATCGGGACCGTGTTCGGGGCGCTCAACTTCATCATCGCACTGCTATTGGCCCCGGAAACCAAGGGCAAGGAACTGGTTCCGGATCTCGTGGTCGCCTGAGCGAGCCTGCCGGCCGGAAAGGCAGAGAAATTATTCCGACCACAACCTTAGAAGCCGAGGAGGAAAGCCAATGGCGGCGGTCGAGACCGTAAGGACCATCCCGTGGTGGAAAGAGCCGACTAAGGACCAGTGGTACGCCTGGGTCGCCGCGTGGCTTGGTTGGACCTTGGACTCCTTCGACTTCACGATTTTCCTGCTGATCATGGTGCCGATCTCGCAGGAATTTGGCGTCCCGCTGACCGCAGTGACGGCGGTGTTTACGGTTACCCTGTGGATGCGTCTCGTCGGTGCGGTCAGTTCGGGCTGGCTTGGCGATCGGCTCGGGCGCCGCCTCCCGCTGATGATCTCGATCCTCGGCTATTCGCTGTGCAACTTCATCGCCGGTTTCTCGCCAACCTTCTGGTTTCTGTTCCTGTTTCGCGGTCTGCTCGGCTTTTTTATGGGGGCGGAGTGGCCGGCCGGCGCGGCCTTGGCGATGGAGCAATGGCCGATCCGCTCGCGCGGGCTCATGAGCGGGATATTGCAGGGGTCGTGGGGCATCGGCTTCCTGCTGTCGAGCGCCGCCTACGGGGTGCTGTACACCTCGATCGGCTGGCGCGGCCTGTTGTGGATCGGCGTTCTCCCGGCGCTGACGGTGGTTTACGTTCGCTATTTCGTCAAAGAGCCACCGGTATGGGTCGAGAACCGCCGGCTCCAGCGCGTCGAAAAGCGCGAGGTGCGGCTGCCGCTGCTGAGCATCTTCAAGCGCGGGATGATCAGCAATACCGCGCTCGCCTGCTGGTGGATGGCAGGCGGCCTGGTCACCTATTATTCAATCAACGGAATGTTCGCGACCCACCTGCAGCAGGATCTGGGCCTCAGCCCGGCGATGATTGCGACGCCGATCATCTTCGCGAACCTCGTCGTGTTCCTGGCAAGCATGTTCTGGGGCTGGGCGGGTGACCGTATTGGCCGTCGCTGGGCAATGATCATCCCCGGCTTGCTGGGCATACCGGTCGCCTTCGGATACATGCTCAGCAGCAACTATTGGGTAATCGTTATCGGCTACGTCGCGCAGGGGGCCTTGCTCGGCGGCGGCGCCGGCGCTCACGTGCCGTCCTACATGACCGAGCGGTTTCCAACCGAGGTGCGCGCGACGGCGAGCGCCTTCTGCTATCACCTGGGGACGATTTTCGGCGGTCTCGTGCCGCCCGTCGTCACCTATTTTGCGTTGAACTACCAGCTTGGGTTCTCGATTCCGATGCTGGTCGGCTGCATTATCGGCGGCGGCAGTTGGTGCCTCGCTCTTTTCCTCGGCCCCGAGACGAGGGGCAAGGAAATGGTGGCGGATCTGGTCGTCGCCTGAGCCGTGGGATCGGTCCTCGCCTGTGGCGGTGATATTGGCGAGGGCCACCCGCATAACTGGTAGGGCCGGCCCGCCGCTTACCGAACCGCGGTTGAAAAACACCCGCGACACTCCCGGATTCCTGCTTTACATTGTCGGCAAGGCTCCGCGGCAGGAGTCGTCGAGACCGGGAGGGAAAGCATGGCGGCCGTCGAGACCGTAAACACCATCCCCTGGTGGAAAGAGCCCACCAAGGACCAATGGTATGCCTACTTCGCAGCCTGGGG
>DATNKF010000214.1:0-4210 GCA_035603555.1 Allostellaceae bacterium | reverse complement strand
CCTCGGGACGATGATCGAGCTGCCGCGCGCAGCCTTGCGTGCCGGCGAAATCGCCGAATCTGCCGAATTCTTCAGCTTCGGCACGAACGATCTGACCCAGACGGTTTTCGGCCTGTCGCGCGACGACGCGGCAAGCTTCTCAGGGGTCTATCAGAGGCTCGGGATCTTCGAGCACGACCCGTTCGTGACGCTCGATGCCGAGGGGGTCGGCGAGATGGTAAGCCTCGCCGTAGAACGCGGACGGGCCGCCCGTCCGGGGTTGAAGCTCGGCATTTGCGGCGAGCATGGCGGCGACCCGACGTCGATCCACTTTTGCCAAGCCGTCGGTCTCGATTACGTCTCCTGTTCGCCCTACCGGGTGCCGATCGCCCGGCTCGCTGCAGCGCAAGCCGTGCTGGGCAGCGAAACCAGGGACGCAACCGAGTGAAGTTGCCATTCGCAAGCCTTCTGTTGGTCTTGCTCTGTACCGCTGTCCCGGCCGGCGCTCAGACCAGGGGACGCTCGCCTGTGCCGGAACCGCCGCTGACTGTCTATAGCGCTCCGACCCCGGCTCCGTTGGCCCCGCCGACCAATCCGGGTCCGGCTGTGGCGCCGCCCAGCGGCCTATCGCCGTTGCTGGCCCAGCCCGGCCCCGCATTCCCGAGGGGGCTGCGGGGCCCGTCCTATCCGGCCTCGCCAAACCCTGCTCCGGTCGATCAGCAAAAGATACAGGGCTACCGCAACGACCTGCTCGGCCAGCGCTGGCAGCTGGAGCGGCAGGGTGTCAGCCCCGACAACCAGCGCTATCGGGAAATTCAGCAGCAGCTCAACCAGCCTAGCTCGCGCTAGTGCAGGGCGCCTGCCGGGGTCCGTGGATGGCCCGGTCAACTTTTGGTTAGGTGAACTAGCCGCTGTCCGAAGCGCTGGTGTCGAGACGCATCCAGCCGGGAAGCGTTGCGGCGATAGTGGCGTTTCCTGCCTGCAGAGGTTTGCCCTCGACGACCGGCTCGATCCGCAGCAACGCCAAACCGACCCCGTCGCGGCTCGACCGGATCTCTCCGACTTCGCGTCCGTCCGCGGTTATGATCGTTCCAGGTGCAAGGGTAGGACCCTCGATCTCGATCGGCATCAACCGCTTCTTGATCAGCCCGCGGTATTTGGTCCGCGCCGTCAGCTCCTGACCGATATAGCAACCTTTCTGCCAGTCGACGCCGTTCAACTCGTCGAAGCCTGCTTCGAGCAAAATCGACTTTTCGAGCGCGAGGTCGCGGCTGCCGTCGGGGATCCCGAGCTTCAGCCGAAAGCGATCATACGCCGGGAAACCGGATTCCACGAGGCCGGCAGCCACAAGGCTCGGCCGGACATCCGCGCGGGGCAGGATGCAGCGCGCGCCAAGTGCGGTGAGTCGAGGGTCGACAAAGATAGCCCCCGAGCCGAAGGGCCGGGCGGCACCCGGTCCCCCGGAGAGACCGGCTGCGTCGAGGGCGCCGGTCCCGAAAATCGCCGCCACAGCGAGATCGGGTCGCTCCTCGAGCGCGGCATTGGCCCGCAGCCGATAGATCTGCAGCCGCCGCTTGAGGTCCCCGAGGCGCTGGGCTTCCGCCTCGAGCCAGATCGCCTCGCCGACCTCGATCATCATGAAATCGTGCAGGTATTTGCCTTGCGCCGTAAGCAGGGCCGCGTATCGCGCCTGCGCCGGACCGACCTTGTCCACGTCGTTGGAGACGAGGCCCTGGAGGAAACCACGACAATCCGGTCCCGAGACGGCGAGAACGCCCCGGCCGTCGAGCAGCGCAAAGCTTGCGGACATGGCTTGGCGAACCCTATAGCAACCGCCCAGAGGTGGGAAAGGATTGCTTGCTTCACAAGCCGATAGGCGCGGGAATATAAAAGGCTCGGATCGGCGAAATGCACATCCTGTTTGTCACCGCGACGCGCATCGGCGATGCCGTGCTGTCGACGGGCCTTCTCTCGTACCTGATCGACCGCCATCCGACAGCGACCCTCACCATCGCGGCGGGGCCAGTCGCCGCCCCTCTGTTCGAAGCCGTGCCCCGTCTCGAGCGACTCGTGGTCGTCGAGAAGCGGCGCTGGTCGGCCCATTGGCTGCCCTTCTACGCCGCCGTCGCAACTCGGCGCTGGGATATCGTCGTCGACCTCCGCGGCTCAGCGCTCGCCTGGCTGCTGCGGACAGGCGAGCGCAGGGTGATGGGCAAGGGCGATGAGCGCGAGCACCGCGTCCACCAGCTCGGCCGGCTCTTCGGCCTCGACCCGCCGCCGAGCCCGCGGCTGTGGACTGGGCCGCACCATGAGCGTGCCGCCGACGCGCTGATCTCTGCGGGCCCTCCAATCCTGGCGATCGGCCCCGCCGCGAACTGGCGCGGCAAGCAGTGGCGCGCCGAGCGCTTCGCCGAGCTGGCACAGCGCTTAACCACGGAGGGTCAGCTGGCGGGGGCGGGGGCGGGGGCGCGCGTCGCGGTGATGGCCGCTGCACACGAGCGAAGACAGGCCGAACCGTTGCTCGCGGCGATCCCGCGCTATCGGCAAGTCGACCTAGTCGGCAAGGTCGATCTGATTACTGCCGTCGCCGTACTGCGCCGCTGCGCGATGTTTATCGGCAACGACACGGGGCTCATGCACATGGCGGCGGCGGCAGGCACGCCGACCCTCGGTCTGTTCGGTCCGAGCCCCAGCAGTCAGTATGCACCTTGGGGGGAATTTACCGCGCTGGTGCGCTCGGCAGATCCGCCCGAGGCGATGTTTGGTCCGGGCTTCGACCACCGCACCACGGACACACTGATGGACGGCCTCTCGGTCGACGCCGCCGAGGCCGGCGCACGCCGCCTGTGGGAGGCGGTCGGGAGCGTCGCCGCGTGAGCGGGTCTGGGCGAGCGAGCCTTTCGGCTCTGGTCGTAGTCCACAACGAGGAGCGCCAGCTCGGCGACTGCCTCTCCTCGCTCGGCTTTGCCGACGAAATCGTCGTCGTGCTCGACCGCTGCAACGACCGGTCCCGTGAGATCGCGCGAAGCTCGACCGATCGGCTCGTCGAGGGCGCCTGGGAGCGGGAAGGGCCGCGCCGGCATGCCGGGATCGACGCGTGCTGCGGCGACTGGATCATCGAGATCGACGCAGACGAGCGAGTGTCGCCCGAACTCGCCGCCGAGATCCGCCGGACCGTCGCGACCTCGCCTGCTGCGTGGCACCTGATCCCGGTCGATAACTATGTCGGCGGGCGGCTGGTGCGATGGGGGTGGGGCGCCTCCTTCGGCAGGTCGGCCCACGGCGCACTGTTCCGCAAAGGGGCCAAGCGCTGGGGCGAGCAGCGGGTGCATCCGACGGTCGCGTTCTCGGGACCACAGGGTGAGACGCTCTCGTCGCCTATCCTCCACTTTGTCGATCGCAACATCTCCGAGATGCTCCGGCGCCTCGACCGCTATACCAGCGCACGGGCGGCGGATCTGCGCGACAGCGGCGACATCGGCAGCTATGGGCAGAACCTCCGCCGCATCGTCTCGCGGTTTTGGAAATGTTACGTCGGCCGCCGGGGCTATCGCGAGGGCCCGTGGGGCTTTTTGATCGCGCTGTGCGCGTCGCTCTATCCGATCCTCTCTTATCTGAAGGCGCGGCTCGAGGCCCCTCACCCTCCCATCGCTAAAGCGACGGGCCCCTCCCTCTCCCGCACTGCAGTAGAGGGAGCCGAGCGCAACGAGGCGGGTGAGGGCTGAGTGATGGCAAGCGTGGTGATGGCCGATGATGGCATTGCCTTTGACGGATTGATGGCCGAGACGGCCCCGCTCGGCGGTGCGGAGACCGCTTTCGTGGCGCTCGCCGAGGCGCTGGCGGCGCGAGGTCACCGGGTCGAGGCACGCAGCCGCTGCCGCGCCGCAATCGTTCATAAAGGGGTACGTTGGACACCGCTCTCGCGCGACTTGCCCGGCGCTTGCGATCTCTACATCGGCAATCGCAGCCATAGGGTCATCGGGCTTGTCCGCAGGGCGAAGCGCCGCCTTTTTTGGCTGCACAACCCCGCCTCTTATTTGAAGAAGCCGCGCAATTTGTGGCGACTCGGCTGGTACCGGCCGACCCTGGTGGTGACCGGAGCCTATCACGCGGCAACAATCCCGCGTTGGCTGCCTTGCGGCGGGCGCGAGATCATCCCCTATGGTGTTCTCGATCGCTTCCGGGCGGCGCCGCCGCGCGACCCCCCGCCGCCGACTGCGATCTTCACCTC
>DATNKF010000213.1:0-2880 GCA_035603555.1 Allostellaceae bacterium | reverse complement strand
CACTAACCCTTCACCTCCATCTGGTTGGGTAGAGGAATTTCACCTCCGAGCTATTGAGCATGCCCGGCACACAACGAACCCGCTCTCGCGGGAGGGCGGCGTCGAGGTTGGTGGGTTTTCGGGGGGCGTCGGTGATCGAGTGAACAGGAAGGCGTGACGATTGGGGCATCCGATCCCGAGCATCGAAGGTCCAGCAACCTTCGGCTTGAGAGAGGAGCCCCCGATGACCTCCCAATCTTCGAACCGCCCCGTCAGCCCGCTGCGTGCACGCATGATCGAAGACATGAGCGTGCGCGGCTTCAGCGAGAAGACGCACAGCGACTACATTCGCAGTGTGCGGGCCTTCGCGGCGTTCATCGGCCGCTCGCCGGATACGGCGACGGCGGAGGATTTGCGCCGCTTCCAACTTCACCAGACACAGACGGGCATGCAGCCGCCGAGCATCAACAGCGCGGTCTCAGCCTTGCGTTTCTTCTTCACCGTAACGCTCGACCGGCCGGACCTTGCACGGCGGCTCACGATTGTGCAGCGGCCGCGTCGGCTGCCGGCGGTGCTGAGCGTGGAGGAGATATCACTTTTGCTCCAGGCGGCGCCGGGGCCCAAGTACAAAGCGGCATTCGCTGCCGCCTACGGCGCTGGGCTGCGCGTGTCCGAGGTGGTCGCGCTTAAGGCCGGCGATATCGACTCCGAACGCATGCTGTTGCGGGTTGAGCAGGGCAAAGGACGCAAAGACCGCGACGCCATGCTGTCGCCGCAGCTGCTTGAACTGCTGCGTGATTGGTGGGTAGAAGGCCGGCGACGCGGCGTGTTGCTGCCGCGGGGCTGGCTGTTTCCGGGCCGCAACCCGGTCGAGCCGCTCTCGACCCGTCAGTTCAACCGCGCCGTCCACGCCGCCGCCGAGGCCGCCGGGATCAAGAAGCGGGTGTCGCCGCATACGCTGCGGCACAGCTTCGCCACACACCTGCTGGAACAGGATACCGATATCCGCGTCATCCAGGTGCTGCTCGGCCACGCCAAGCTCGACACCACGGCCCGTTACACCCGCGTCGCCAACACCACGATCCGCAACGTGACCAGCCCGCTCGACCGGCTCGCGCCCGTGGTCGAGAGGAGACCGAGAGCCGGAGCCTAGCCCGGCAGCGGTGAGCGGCCCGAGGCTGGAGGTCTCGGACGTCTTTCATCACCACGGAGCCGCTTGGCGCCGAGCCAATGCCGGGCATGCGAGCCTGGGTCAGCTCAAGGTGATGTCGGCGATCGAGCAGTGCCGCTCGGCCGCCCTCGGCGGTCATGTCGAGCGCTGTGAGGATTGCGGTCACAGCCGGATTGCCTACAACTCGTGTCGCAACCGCCATTGTCCCAAGTGCCAGGGCGTGGCGGCACGAGATTGGCTTGCCGCCCGCGAGGCCGATCTGCTGCCGGTCGGCTACTTCCACTTGGTCTTCACTCTGCCGGCCGAGATCGCCCCGATCGCCTATCAGAACAAGGCCGTGGTCTACGACCTGCTGTTCCGCGCGGCGGCCGAGACGCTGATCACCATTGCCGCCGATCCCCGGCATCTGGGCGCCCGCATCGGCTTCACCACCGTGCTCCACAGCTGGGGTTCGGCGATGACGCACCATCCCCACCTCCACATGATCGTGCCGGGCGGCGGAATATCGCCCGACGGGAAACGCTGGGTGCCGTGCCGGCCCGGCTTCTTCTTGCCAGTGCGGGTGCTATCGCGCCTGTTCCGGCGGCTCTTCCTGGCCGGCCTCGCCGACGCTCACGCGGCGGGCCGACTGGCGTTCTTCGGCGAACTCGACAGCCTGCGTCACCGACAGGCCTTCACCGCGCATCTCGCGCCGCTCGGCAGGAAGAACTGGTTCGTCTACGCCAAGCCGCCCTTCGCCGGGCCGGAGGCGGTGCTCGCCTATCTCGCCCGCTACACCCACCGCGTTGCCATCTCGAACAGCCGGCTGATCCGTCTCGACGAGCGCGGCGTGACCTTCCGCTACAAGGACTACCGCCGCAACCGGCAGGCGCGGTTCCGCACGATGACGCTCGCGCCGGACGAGTTCATCAGGCGCTTCCTACTCCACGTCCTGCCCAAGGGCTTCCACCGCATCCGCCATTACGGGTTGCTCGCCAGCGCCGCCTGCAAGACCAATATCGCGCGCGCCAGAGAACTGATCATCGCGGCCGCGTCGGTGACCGATCCACCGACGGAGCACGACGAGACGGACCCGACCGCCAGCGCCGCCGCCGACCATCGCCCGCCATGCCCCTGTTGCGGCGGCCGCATGATTATCGTGGAGACCTTTGAGTACCCCGGCGCACCCCGTGCCCCGCCTTCGCCCGATGTCGGGGGCAGGACTACGACGCCATGACCACCCTCACCGCCTCTTCGCACCGTCTGCCCGCCGGGGAAGCTTGCTCCCGGCGTCGCACCACTGTCGCCCCGATGCTTCCAAACGCCGATCGCGTGCCGCCGAGCATGCCAAAATCACCGCGACGACGGCAGCGGCGGCGAGAAATTATCAATCGCGATCGTCGATCGGCCGCCGACTACGCCGGCCAGCACTACCCGCACCCAGACTGCTGCCCCATCAAATCCCCATAGACCGCGAGCCGCCTGCCAAACCCCGCGGGTTCCTTCCCTGAAGGCTTTCGGACACCGGCCCCTCAGTACCGGCGGATAGATCATTAATGGGGCCGGTATCCGAAACCCTGCACAACTCCCGCCGTGCGGCGTGCGTCGCATCGTCGGCAGTTCAGCGCCGACCCCGGACCTTCGCGGAATTGCGATCGAACCGCGAGGTTCGGCCCTAGACTATCGCCCATGTATGAGCCCCTGTGGGCGGCGGCCCAACATTCCCGTTGGCATGCACATCGCGACCAACC
>DATNKF010000212.1:0-3804 GCA_035603555.1 Allostellaceae bacterium | reverse complement strand
GGAGATGCCTTGAATTATTATTCCAGCTCCCGGACTTGCGTCGGCGTCAGATACCGCGTCTTGGCGCCGCGCAATAGCAGATAGAGTTTTGCTGTCTCCTCGAGTTCCTCGATCGCATTGACTGCAGCGTCGAGGCTCGATCCGGCGACGACCGGGCCGTGATTGGCGAGCAATACCGCATGATGATTGCCGGCAAAGCCGCGCACGGCCTCCGCGAGATCGAGGTCGCCGGGGCGGAAATACGGGACCAGCGGGAGCCGGCCCACCCGCATCACATAGTAGGCGGTGATCGGCGGCAAAACGTCTTCCGGGTCGATCTCGGCGAGGCAGGAGACCGCGACCAAATGCGTCGAGTGCAGATGCACCACCGCGCCCGTGCCGCGCCGCTCTTCGTACATGACGCGGTGCAGAAAGCTCTCCTTGGTCGGCGGATCGCCCGAAATCAGGCGGCCGTCCGGATCGAGCTTCGAGAGCCGCGCCGGGTCGAGGCGACCGAGCGACGCGTTGGTCGGCGTCATCAGCCATCCTTCGTCGATGCGGACGCTGATATTGCCCGATGAGCCGGCGGTCAGCCCGCGGGCAAAGATCGATGCGCCGATCGTGCAAATCGCCTCACGCTCGGTGGCTTCACTCATTTGGTCGCTCCCTCGGACAGGACGGAGAAGGCGCGCAGAAAGAAGTCGGGTGCGCCGAAATTGCCGGATTTGAGCGCCAATGCGAGCGCCGGCTCGCCGAGGCTCCCCGGCAGACTCACTGTCCACGGCACGCCGGGATCGATCTGGCGGCCGATGCGCAGCCCGGTGACGCCGAGCGCCTGCACGATGGCTCCCGCGGTCTCCCCGCCGGCGATGACGAACCGCCGCACCCCATTTGCCGCCAGGCCGCCGGCGATCGCCGCGAGTGCGGCCTCGACCAACGCCCCCGCCCGTTCGCGGCCGAGACGCCGTTGCACTTCTGCGACGATCTCTGGCGGTGCGGTCGCCGAGATCAGGATCGGCCGATCACCGAGCAGCGGCTTGGCCCAATCGAGCGCGTCGTCGGCCACCCTGCCGCCCTCAGCGATCGCGATCGGATCGATGGTGAACACCGGTGCGCGTTCGCGCATGTGGGCGACTTGCGCGAGGGTCGCCGGCGAGCACGAGCCCGAGAGCACCGCTGCCGCACCGGCGATCGCGGGCAGGTGGTCGGCAGCCCCACCGCTGCCGAGGAGGCCGCGGCGGCGGAAATTCTCAGGCAGACCTGACGCTATCCCGGACCCGCCGGTGATCAGCTTGAAATCGGCGGCGGCCTCCCCGATCGCTTCGAGATGACTATGCTCGATCGCGTCGACGATGGCGTGGAGATAGTCGTCCAGCTTCAGCTCGGCAAAGGCCGCGCGGATCGCCTGGGCCCCGCGCGCCACGGTCGCCACCGGAACCAGACCGACGCGGCCGCGGCTCTGCCGCTGCAGCACGCGCACCAGGCTGGGATCGCGCATCGGTGTCAGCGGGTGGTCGCGCATTCCCGATTCCGACAGCAGCACGTCGCCGACGAACAGATAGCCGCGATAGATCGTCCGCCCAGCCTCGGGAAAGGCCGGGCAGAACAAGGTGAAATCAGTGTCGAGCACCGCCATCAGCGCCTCGGCGACCGGGCCGATATTGCCGGCATCGGTCGAGTCGAAGGTCGAGCAGTATTTGAACAGGATTTGCTGCGCCCCCGCCGCCCGGAGCCAGGCCAGCGCGGCGAGGCTCTTTTCGATCGCTTCTGGCGCCGGGATCGTCCGGCTCTTCAGCGCGATGACAACCGCCTCGGCGTCGGCTACTTCGCCGCCCGGCGTCGGCACGTCGATCAGCTGGACCGCGCGCATCCCGCGCCGCACCAGGGTGTTGCACAGATCGGTGGCGCCGGTGAAATCGTCGGCGATCGCGCCCAATAGCACGGTCATCGCACCCTCCCGCAGGGTCCTATGCTACAGTAACCGGCCGCCGTTCCGCCCGCAAACGAGGACGCCGCCGTGCCGAAATTCGCCGCCAATCTCAGCTTTATTTTCCAGGAAGTCGGATTTCTCGACCGCTTCGCCGCCGCGGCTGCCAGCGGCTTCAAGGGCGTCGAGTATCTTTCGCCCTACGAACATCCGCCGGAGGTGATTGCCGAGCAGCTGAAGCGGCACGGGCTCGAACAGGCGCTCTTCAACATGCCGCCCGGCGACTGGGCAGCGGGCGAGCGCGGCATCGCCGCCCTGCCCGGGCGTGAGCAGGAGTTTCGCGACGGGGTCGAGACCGCACTCGTTTACGCCAAGGCGACGGGGTGCCGGATCCTGCATGCGATGGCCGGGCTGTGGCCGCAGGGGCATGACCGCGCCGAGGCCGAGCGCCTCTATACCGCAAATCTGCGGCACGCGGCCGACCGGCTCGCGGGCGAAGGCCTCACCTTGGTCATCGAGCCGATCAACAACCGCGACATCCCGGGATACTTCCTCAATACCACGACCCAGGCGATGTCGATCATCGACCGGGTCGGGAGACCCAACCTCGAGCTGCAGCTAGATCTCTACCATGTGCAGATCATGGAGGGCGACCTCGCCCATCGCATCCGGGCGCTCGCCGGCCATTACCCGCACGTCCAGATCGCCGGCAATCCCGGCCGGCACGAGCCCGATATCGGCGAAATCAACTACCCGTTCCTGTTCGATCTCTTCGACGAGCTCGGCTACGCGGGCTGGATCGGCTGCGAATACCGACCGAAGGGAGAGACGAGGGCCGGGCTCGGCTGGGCCCAGCGTTACGGCATCGGAGACTGAGCGATGCGGATCGTGATCACCGGCGGTTGCGGCTTTCTCGGCCGCCGCGTCGCGCTCGGCTTGCTCGAGCGCCGCGATGTCGACGCGCTCGTGCTGTTCGACAATGCGCCCTCCGCCTTGCCGCTGCCCGAGGACAAACGAATCACCGTGCTGACCGGCGACATCGCCGACCGCGAGGCGGTGCGCGCGGCGATCGCGCCCGGTACCGACGCGGTCTACCACCTTGCCGCCGTGGTCAGCGGCGAGGCCGAGGCCGACACCGATCTCGGCTATCGCGTCAATCTCGACGGCACCCGCGCGGTGCTCGAGGCCTGCCGCGCCCTCGGCACCTCTCCTCGGCTGATCTTCGCGAGCTCGCTCGCGGTCTATGGCGGCCGATTGCCGCCGGATGTCGGCGACGACACACCGTTGCGGCCGCAGACCTCCTACGGCACCCAGAAGGCGATCGGCGAGCTCTTGGTCAACGATTACAGCCGCAAAGGCTTTGTCGACGGCCGCGCATTGCGCCTGCCGACCGTCGTGGTGCGGCCCGGCCGGCCGAACCGCGCGGCTTCGACCTTTGCCTCCTCGATCATCCGCGAGCCGCTGTCGGGCAAGGAAGCCGTCTGCCCGGTCTCTCCCGATACGGTCATGGCATTGGCATCGCCGCGCCGCGTCGTCGCTGGCCTTGTCCACGCCCTCGACCTCCCCGGCGCCGCCCTCGGCGACAACCGGTCGCTGCAATTGCCCGGTTTCTCGGTCGCGGTCGGCGACATGGTCGAAGCGGTGTGCCGATTAGGCGGCGAGGCCGCCCATGCCCGCATCCGCTGGCAGCCCGACCCGGCGGTGCAGCAGATCGTCTCCGGGTGGCCGCCGGCACTTTCTGCCCCGCGCGCCCGCGCCCTCGGCTTCACCGCCGACGCCGACATCGACGCTGTCGTCCACGCCTTCATCGAAGACGACCTCGAGATGCAAAAAGCGCTGGTCTAGGCGCTAATTCTTCGCCAGATAGTCGCGCGCTGTTGCGAGCTCGGGGCGGGGCT
>DATNKF010000211.1:0-2892 GCA_035603555.1 Allostellaceae bacterium | reverse complement strand
GATCTCAGCACCCCGTCGCGCGCGGCGATCAGTGCGGGCAACGGATCGCTCATCAGCCGCATCATCAGCACCTGGGCCTCGGGGTCGCCGAAGCGGACATTGAATTCGAGCAGCATCGGGCCCGCTTCGGTCAGCATCAGCCCGGCGTAGAGGACGCCTTTGAAAGGCGGGCCCTCCCGCTCCATCGTCGCGACGGCAGGCAGGATGATGCGTTCCATCACGATGCCCTCGAGCGCCGGGTCGAGGCACGGAGCCGGCGAGCAGGCGCCCATCCCGCCAGTGTTCGGGCCGGTGTCGCCATCACCGACGCGCTTGTAGTCCTGCGCGGTGGCGAGAGGCAGCGCGGTCTTGCCGTCGACCAGCGCAAAGAAGCTTGCCTCCTCACCGGCGAGAAAATCCTCGACCACGATCTCGAGCCCGGCCGCACCGAAGCGGCGCTCGACGAGTGCCGCGTCGACCGCACGCAAAGCCGTGTCGAGATCGGTCGCGACCGTGACCCCCTTGCCGGCAGCAAGCCCGTCGGCTTTGACCACGACCGGTGCCCCATGCCCCGTGATGAAGGCCTTGGCCGCGGCCGGGTCGCGGAAGCGGCGGTGGGTAGCGGTCGGGATGCCGGCGCGCATGCACAGGTCCTTGGCATAGGCCTTCGACCCCTCCAACGCCGCGGCGCCGGCACTCGGGCCAAAGGTCGGAACGCCCTCGGCTTCGAGCGCGTCGACGAGCCCGAGGACGAGCGGCGCTTCGGGGCCGACGACGACGAAATCGATCTGCTCGCGGCGGCAGAACCCGACCAGCCCCGCGATGTCGGTCGCGCGGATCGGGACGCATTCGGCCTCCTCGGCGATCCCGGCATTGCCCGGGGCGCAATAAAGGGTGTCGACCAGCGGCGAGGCCGCAATCGCCCAGGCGAGCGCGTGCTCGCGTCCGCCTGAGCCCACCACCAGCACCCGCATCGCGCGCTCTCCCGTGCTCGGCTATCATGGCGGGATGGATGACCTGCCGATCGCGGCGCCCTTGCGCTCCAACCTGCCGGAATACACCGTCTCCGAACTCGCGCGTGCGCTCAAGCGCTCGATCGAGGAAAATTTCGCGGTCGTGCGGGTGCGCGGCGAAATTTCCGGCTTCAAGCGGCACGGCTCGGGCCACTGCTATCTGAGCCTGAAGGACACCGACGCCGTCATCGACGCGGTGTGCTGGCGGATGACCGCGATGCGGCTCGGGCTGAAGCCCGAGGACGGCATGGAGGTGGTGTGCACCGGGCGGCTGACCACCTTTCCCGGCCGCTCGAAATACCAGCTCGTCATCGATACGATCGAGCTCGCCGGCGTCGGCGCGCTGCTCAAGCTGCTCGAGGAACGCCGCAAGCGGCTCGCCGCCGAAGGGCTGTTCGCGGTCGAGCGCAAGAAGAAGCTGCCGTTTCTGCCGGAGGTCATCGGCATCGTCACCTCACCGAGCGGAGCGGTGATTCGCGACATCCTCCATCGCCTCGCCGACCGCTTCCCGCGCCGGGTGCTGCTGTGGCCGGTGGCGGTCCAAGGGGAGGGAGCAGCGGCTCAGATCGCGGCGGCGATCAACGGTTTCAACCGGCTGCCGGAGCACGGCCCGGTGCCGCGGCCGCAGCTGATCATCGTCGCCCGCGGCGGCGGCAGCCTCGAAGATTTGATGGCGTTCAACGAGGAGATCGTCGTGCGTGCGGCCGCCGCCTCGGCGATCCCGCTGATCTCGGGGGTCGGGCACGAGACCGACACGACCTTGGTGGATCACGCGAGCGACCGCCGCGCGCCGACCCCGACTGCGGCCGCCGAGATGGCGGTCCCGGTGCGGCTGGATCTCGTCGCCGAGCTCGGAGGCAGCTCGGCCCGCCTTTCGGGCAGCCTCGCGCGCCTGTTCGAGCAGCGCCGGCTGCACCTCGCCGGGCTCGCGCGCGGACTCCCCGATCCGCAGGATCTGATCGGCATCGCGGCGCAGCGCCTCGACGACCGCGCCGAGCGGCTGCGGCTAGCCGCCGATCGCCCCTTGCGGGCTGCCCGACAACGCCTCGACCTGGCCGCCGCAAAGCTGCGGCCCGCTGTCCTGGCGGCCGATCTCGACCGCACCCGCGCCCGCCTCGCCGAAGTCGAGCCGCGTCTCAACGCCGCAATGGCCCGCTTCATCGGCCGCAGCCGCGACGCGGTCGACAATTTCGCCGGCCGGCTCGCCACCCACTCGGAGCGCCACGAAAGCCTGCTGGCGCGCGGCTATGTCGTGGTGCGCAATGCCGCTGCCAAGGTGGTCACCGAGGCCGCCGCGATAAATCCCGGCGCGCCGCTCGACCTCGAATTCTACGACGGCAGGGTGGGGGCGGTGGCTGGCGTCACCCCGCGACGACCGCGGCGCCCGGCGGTCCCTCCCGGACAGGGCAGCTTGTTCTAAGCAGCCAGTCTGGCCTCGGCGCCGAGGTCATTGAGCGCTCTATTCTCCACTGTTAGGTTCTAATAGGTTAACGCCGGGAGGGGACGGATGGACAACGACATGACACGGCGCGTCGTCGCCGAATTCTTCGGTACGCTCTGGCTCGTGTTAGGCGGCTGCGGTGCCGCCATCTTGGCCGCCGGCTTTCCCGGCCTCGGGATCGGCTTTCTGGGAGTCGCCTTCGCGTTCGGTTTGACCGTGCTGACCATGGCCTATGCCGTGGGGCATGTCTCGGGCGGGCACTTCAACCCGGCGGTCACGCTCGGCTTGTGGAGCGCCGGGCGCTGTGCCAACAAGCACGTCATCCCGTACATCGTCGCCCAGGTCATCGGCGCCATCGTCGCCGCCTTCATATTGTGGCTGATTGCGTCGGGGAAGCCGGGCTGGGTTATGGGCGGCTTTGCCGCCAACGGTTATGGCGATCTCAGCCCCGGCAAATAC
>DATNKF010000210.1:0-2545 GCA_035603555.1 Allostellaceae bacterium | reverse complement strand
CGCAGCCTGATGCTCTTCGGCTCGACCCCCGGCCTCAAGAACAGCCAGGCGCCGAGCTGGATCCCGCAGATCGAGGCCAAGGGTCTGCGCGCCTTCCTCGCCGAAACCATCGCCGACCGGCTGCCGCTCGACCAGGTCGATCCGGGACTCGTCGAGTGGTTTCTCGACGAGGCTGCGAAGAACGATCCGGCCTACATCGGCAAATTCGTGCTGCTGATGGCGCGCTACGACTGGAGCGACCAGCTCAGCCATATCACCTGTCCGACGATGGTTGTCGTGCCCGGCGCCGAGCCGATCGGCTCGACCGCGAATTACGAGCCGTTCCGGCTCCACGTCAGGGATGTCGAGATGCGCGTCTATGAGGGCGCCCCGCACAACATCTGCGACGCCTTTCCCGACCGCTGCGCCGGCGACGTGCTCGACTTCCTCGGCCGCCGCTTCGGGCTCGGCAACTGATGCGGGGGTCGATCAGTCCACGATGTCCGACTTGGTGCTGTCGATGAACCCCAACACCGCGGCGCGTTCCGACGCGGGGACTGCAAATTTGTCGAGGGTGGCTCCGAGGTGGCCGATGAACCGCTCCCAGTCGCTCCCGCTGATCCCCATGCCGCGATGCGACGTCTTCATGTCGCGGCCGACGTAGTAGAGCGGGCCGCCCGCTGCCGAACACAGGAAATTAATCAGCAATTGCTTTTCGCGGCGCAAGCTGTCTTCGGGCCGGTTCTGCCAGAACCGGGCGAGCTGAGCATCCGCCTGCAGCCGGACCAGGAGGTCGTCGCATACGGCGGCAATAGCGTCATATCCGCCAAGGCTCCCATAGAGTGTATCGGCCATTAGCTTCCCCTGATTGAAGCGGTTGGTCAGTTCAGCAGCTCGACGGGATCACCCGTCCGGATCAGTCCCTCGGCGAGAACGGCGCCGTATACACCGGCGGTGCCGTCGTGACCACGTGCTACCGCCCGCAAGACCTCCGGGTTCGGCGCTCCCGTATCGGGATCAAGCGTGATCATCTGGCAGCGCGGGTCGCGGTCGATGACCGAAACCACGACCTTGGCCCCGATGCGCACCTTGCGGCCGACAAACGCGTTCTCCGAGAAGCCGCCCGTCGTCCCGAGATCCAGATACACATTCGCCCGAAAGCGCCGCTTGTCGAGGGTAGCTCCGACCTCGTCGCCCAGCAGTTGGGCGGTCTGCAGCGAGAAAAGGGAGATCGGCCGGCAGTCCGTCATCGCTCGCTCCGAGCGCAGCAGGGTCAGTGAATGGGCCTCACCTGCCAGCTCGGTGACCTGCTGCAGCAGAACCGGATCGTCGATCGCGAGCATCTGCCCCGACGGGGTCTCGACATCGAGGGCTAGGTCGGCCGGATCGCTCGCCACGGGATTGAGGATCGGCGACAACTCCTCCGCCTCGGCCAGGTTGCCGGGCCTTGCGGCTTTGTCGGGATCGCGAAAGCGGGGTCGATACAGCAGCATCTGGTGCGCTTCCCGCCCGGTGAGGTAAGGGAACCCGACGGGGGTCGCCGAACTCTTGAAAGCGAAGAGCCGGTCGCCCCAGACGCCCGCAAAGGCGGCGAAGATTTCCGGCAACTGCTCGCCGCGCATGCTCTTGACCGGATAGCGCCAGACGCTTTCGACCCGACCGACGACACTCATGTTGTCTTACCCCTGATCGAGATGTCTCAGACGATATCAGGGGGCCGGCGCTCGTGCCAGTCGGTCGCCTGCTGATAGGCCCACCCGATCCGCAAGGCGGTGGCTTCGTCATAGCCTCGGCAGGTGATCTGCAACGAAATCGGCAGCCCCGTCGCGGTAAAGCCGTTGGGCAGTGCCAGCGCGCAGAGATCGAGGAAATTGACAAAGCGGGTGAAATGCGCCGGCGTCGAAGCCTGATCGACCGCAGTCAGCGGAACGGCTGCGGTCTGCGTGGTCGGGGTCAGCAGGGCATCGACATCGGCTGTTGCCGCGGCGAATTCCCGCTTCGCTTCCTCGCGATCGCGCAATGCCGCGAGATAATCACGCGCCGAAATGCCTCTGCCCGAGGCGATCCGCGGCCGCACCGCTTCGTCGATCGGCAAGCTCATATCGTCGATCAGATCGCCGATAAGAAAATATCCCTCGGCGCCGATAATTCGGCCGGTCAGCTCGGTGTAGTCGCCGAACCGGCACGGCAGATCTGGTGTGACGATCTCGGCGCCGAGCCGCTCGAGGTGCTCGAGCGCCGCGTCATAGGCGGCGAGGACCTCGCCGTCGACGCCGTCGCGTTCTGCCTCGGGCATGCGCCCGAGCCGCAGGCCGCGCACCCCGCGCCGCAGCATCGGCATCGGATCGCAGGGGGAAATGCCGCGGGTCCGCGGATCGAGCGGGTCCGGCCCCTGGATGACCCGGTAGAGCAGCGCCGCGTCCTCGACCGAGCGCGCCATCGGCCCAGGCGTATCGAGGGTCGGGCTCAACGGCAGAATCCCGAAGGTGCTGACCCGGCCGATCGTCGTCTTGAGGCCGGTGAGACCGCACCACGACGCCGGCAGCCGCACCGAGCCGCCAGCGTC
>DATNKF010000209.1:0-2516 GCA_035603555.1 Allostellaceae bacterium | reverse complement strand
TGCGACCATCACTGAAAACAATAGGATCTTCAGACTCAGAAGTCGGCCGTAGGGCGTGCCAGCTAGCGAGTCGACGTTGCCGACCAGCAACAGCGTGTTGATCGCGCCGGTCGCGGCAAGGAGCGCCACCGCGGCGTATCCCATATGCGAGAAGCGCGGCACCACGTCGCGCGCGACCGAAATCCAAACCGCGCCCGATGGGGACCGTGCCCGTCCGAGCAGCCAGGTTAGTTCATGGCCGAACGGGCTCGCGATCGGGCTCGCGGGTAGCGGCCTGTGGGCCGAGTGCGCGTTCCGCCATGCGGCGGGCGATCTCCAATTCGCCCATGATGATCAGATCGGCGCCGCAGCGCTCCAGGTATTGCACCTCCTCGTCGGAATGAGCGCGCGCGATGATTTCGATCGCCGGATTTGCCGCTCGCCCCTGCTCGACGATCTGCCCGGCCTCGAACGCATCCGGGATGGCGACCAGGAGAAGACGCGCCCCGCCCAAATTGGCTGCGGCGATCACCTCGGGCGCGGCGCCGTTGCCGTGAATGGCTTCGATCCCGCTGGCCCGCAATTTTTCAACCAGCTCGTGCCGATCCTCGATCACCAGGAACGGCAGCTTCTCGCGCTCCAGCTCCTGACCCACATGGCTCCCGACCCGACCGAAGCCGACGAGAACCAGGTGGTCCCGCAGTGTCGTGGTCGGCAGATCCGTAGCCTTGGGTATCTCGCGGACAAACGGAGCCCGCCGGCGTTCGAGCCACGGAAGGATGCGGTCGAGAGCGGCGAAGAACAGCGGGTTGACCAGGATCGAGAGGATAGCAACGGCCAGAATGAGATCTCGACCTTCCTGAGGCAGAAGGCGCAATGCCACTCCGAGTCCCGCCACGATGAACGAGAACTCGCCGATCTGCGCCAAACTGGCGGCGATCGTCAGCGCGGTTGCCAACGGATGCCGGAAGGCGAGTACGATCAACAGAGCTGCGGCTGGATTGCACAGCACGATGATCGACAAGGTCGCGATCACCGGCCCCGGTTCGCGCACCAGGATGGTCGGGTCGAACAGCATCCCGACCGAGACGAAGAAGAGGACAGCGAAGGCGTCGCGGAGCGGCAGCGACTCCTCGGCCGCCCGGTGGCTGAGCTCGGATTCGGCAAGCACCATGCCGGCGAAGAACGCGCCGAGCGCGAAGGAGACGCCGAACAGCTCGGTCGCGCCATACGCGACGCCCAGGGCGAGCGAGAGCACGGCCAGGCGGAACAGCTCCCGCGAGCCGGTGTGAGCGACATAGTGGAGCACCCGGGGGATGACCTGCCGCCCGACCAGCAGCATCAGCGCGACAAACGCGGCCACTTTGGCGAAGGTGATGCCGAGCGCGGTCGCGATCTCGCGAGTATCCGCGGTCATTGCCGCCTCCCCGGTACCGCCGAGCAGGCCCGCAACCGGCGGCAACAGCACCAACGCCAGCACCATCGCGAGATCTTGGACGATCAGCCAACCGATGGCGATGCGCCCCTGCTCGGTGTCGACGAGCCGTCGCTCTTGCAAGGCGCGCAGCAGAACCACGGTGCTGGCGACCGACAGCGCCAGCCCGAAGACCAGATCGGCGCCGAGTTTCCAGCCAAAGCCCCAGGCCAGCGCCATTCCGAGCAAGGTGGCGACGGCCATCTGCACGAGCGCGCCGGGGATCGCGATGGCCCGCACCGAGAGGAGGTCGTGCAAGGAGAAATGCAGGCCGACGCCGAACATCAGCAGGATCACGCCGATCTCGGCGAGTTCTGCCGCCATCGCGGGGTCGGCGACAAAGCCCGGCGTGTAAGGACCGACCAGCACGCCGGCGAGGAGGTAGCCGACGATCGGCGAGGCCCGGACCCGGTGCGCCAGCGCCCCGAGGACAAAGGCGAGGACGAGGCCCGCGACGAGAGTAGCGATCAGCGGCGTGTGATGCGGCATCGAGGTAGTTTCCGTTACCCCCGGCGCGCAAAGCCGAGCACCCGCGCGGCCGAGCCGACCGTCCAACCCTGCACCACCAGCGAGGCGATCACCAGGGGAGCATCCTCGCACTTCCGATGTTCCCGTAATATTACGGGCTCGCAGGGGCGGTTTCCGTCAACGGGCATTGGATTGCGGAGCCGAGACCCTTGGGGCTGCTGTGGGCCAAGGTGACGACCGACGATTACTGCCTCGCCTTCTGCTTCATCTGCAGGATTTGCCGCCCAAGCTCCTCGGCGCGGCTCTCGTCAAGTTCCTTGCGGGCCGCCGGGAACATCTTGTTCTCCTCCCTGTGCACGTGCCGCTGCACCACATCTTTAAGCTCGTTGATTTTCTCCAGCCAGTCACCTTTATTGGTGCGCATCTCAGAAATTTCCTGCAGTATCGCCTCAATTCCTGCGTGCTCTTCGAACGATTGTTCTACAAATTCCTTTGTTCCTAGCAATTTCTCTATCGACGGATAAAAAATGTTTTCCTCTACCACACTATGATCCTCGAACTCTTTCCGAAGTCTTGCAAAGAGCTGTTCCCGCCG
>DATNKF010000208.1:0-2418 GCA_035603555.1 Allostellaceae bacterium | reverse complement strand
GGGCGCTGCTACTGCCCATGCGCGTGATTCGCTGGGCCTGCTGCTGGGCTTTCGAAATGCCGCGCTCGACCTGGGGCCGTGCTGAATCGACGACGCCCTGCGCCTGGTCCAGCACCGGCTGCACCTGGCCGCGCACCTGATCGAGGCGCTCCGAAAGCTCCTCGCGCATCTGCCGTCCGGGCTTGGGCGCGTAGAGCAACGCGACCGCCCCGCCGATGATCGCCCCGTGGACGATGCCTCGCAAATATCCCATTGTTTCCTCCTTGATGGCGCGCGCTGCGCCCGCGGCTGACCCGGATGCCTATCTTACCATCCGCAGTGATTTATATTATAGCGGCGATATCAAGATCGGGGGGGGGATCGGTCAGGCGTTCGACGGCTCGAGGCGCATCGCCGCCGGCGCCGGCCGAATGCCGCGGGCGGCGATCACGCTCGCGCGGACGGCGAGGTCGATGACGGCGCGCAGGAGCACTGCGCTCACGCAGCAGAAGCTGTAGAGAAAGATCTCGGGGATGCGCTCGCGAAGGAAGGGGACGCCGATAGCGAGCCCGCCGATCAGCACGGCGGCCGTGCAGAGGGAGGCCCCCAACTCCACCGATCGAGCCGTCAACCAGCTGCTGACAGTCATGGCGCTAAGAAAACTTATACGAGAAATATCAGTAAAAGTCAAATGCTAGTCGGGCAGTCGCTGGCCGACGCCACGTGCCTCGGCCAGCTCGAGCACCGCCGCGCCCGTGGCCACGTCCTCGATCGCGAGCCCGACGGACTTGAAGAGGGTCACGTCCGATGGCTGGCGGCTTCCGGTCGAGCCCGCGACGACGTCACGAAGCGAATGGACCCGGGCCCAATTCATCTGTCCTTCGCGCTCGGCCAGCAGGAGATCGCCGGCCTCGACGCGGGCGGCCTCGACATCGTCGGCCACCACCAGGTCGGCACGGGCAACGACACGGCCGTCGATCTCCCGGCGATCGGGGTAGTTGGAGCCGCAAACGTTGAGATGCTGGCCAGCCTGCAGCCATTCTCCGGGAAAGATCGGACGCGCCGCCGAGGTGATCGTGGTGAGGATCTCGGCGCCGTCGACGGCCTCGCGCAGGCTAGCGGCCGGGTGGACAGCGATCGTGCCCGGCAGCGCATGCCTGAGCTGATCGACCAACGCGTCGCGACGCGCGGGGTCCCGGCTCGCCACGCGCACCTCGCGCAGTGCGCGGACGGCAGCGACGGCGAGCACCTGGGTCAGTGACTGGGTCCCAGAGCCAATCACCGTGAAGACCGATGCCTCGCGCCGAGCCAGGTATTTGGTCGCGAGCCCGGACACCGCGCCGGTTCGCATGCGGCCGAGCCAGCCGGCCTCCATCACCGCGCGCGGCCGGCCGTCGGCCGCGTCGAAGAGGCACACCCAGAACCGGGCCCCGGTCTGGCTGTGGGTGTAGGCCTTGAAGCCCATCAGGCCTTTGGCGGGAAGGGCCGCCGACATCGTCGCCAGGACGGCGCCAGTGGCGACGCGACGCCGCGGTTGGTTCGCGACGCGGCCCGCCGCCCACTCGCGGAAGGCCGACTCGAGGGCCGCCAGGGTCATATCCATGGTGAGCAGCGCTTTGACGTCGGTCTCGCGCAGAAAAATCGGCATGGTTAATCTTGACATCGCTGTGATCGATTCTGGTTGGCGGCGGCGCATCAGTCGGGCGCGGGTCGGTCATTTCGCGACGTCCGACGGGAGCGCGCCCTCGGTGGTGCCGGTCTGCTTCGTCCTGCTGGGAGAGACGCTCTACCAGGCGATCGACGGCAAGCCGAAGTCAGTCAATCCCGCTCAACTGCGCCGCGTCAAGAATGTGCGGGCCAACCCAAGGGCGGCGCTGCTGATCGACCACTATGTCGAAGACTGGCGGCGGCTCTGGTACGTGCTCCTTCGTGGGAAGGCGCGCATCGTCGGCAAAGGCCCTGAGCAGCAGCGGGCGGTCCTCGCCCTGAGAAGGAAATACCCGCAGTACCGCACGACCGTGCCGCTCGCGGCGGACGCGCTCGTTATTGCGATAGATGTACGGCAGCTACGGCATTGGCGAGCCAGCTCACCCGGCCCTGTCCGCGTACGCCGCCCGGGTCGGCCGGCATGAAGGTGCGGATCGAAACGATACCGCTGGCGGGATCGCCGTACCGATCACTGAATCTCGCGCTGTCGGCGAACCAGGGATCGTTCATCTGGATCCCGCCCTCGGTCGCGTAGCCGGTCAGCAGGACGAAATGCTGGTTGACGCCGAGGCGAACCTCGGCCACCACGGGCCGTCCGGCATCGAGCTCGGCAATGATGGCGCCCAGGTCGGGACCGAGCCAGCCGGAAAAGGCCACCCGACCGTCGGTATAGCTGGTGACGGCGTCCCAGATGAGCTGGTCATCATAGGCGTAGCCGCCGTTTGACGTCAA
>DATNKF010000207.1:0-6100 GCA_035603555.1 Allostellaceae bacterium | reverse complement strand
TCGGTCGCGTTGACTCCGTAGAGTGCAGCGTACCGCTTCTGCTCGCTTGCAAATCTCCGATCTATGCTTTTGCGCACTTCTTGAACGGAAGTCGCATCCTCGCTCATTCGTCCTTCTTCTTGCAGATGACTGAAGATGCGTTCGGCAGCCATATCCGGATCGACCACGAGAAACACCTTGAACGAAAGCGGCATCCAATGCCACGCCATGCGCGAATCGATGACAAGCTTCTCGTCCGTGCGGTACATCTCTTGAAGCAAGCTGTCCACTTTGAGATCGATATCCCGCTGCACCTCTGCCGAAATATTCATCGCTTCGATGGATTCGCCCCGCTCGACCGCGAGCTGCCGGAAAAGATCGCCGGAGGAAAAATGCCGAAATCCAAGTGCAGAGGCGACCGCCTTCGCGGTCGAGGATTTTCCTGATCCAAGCGATCCCGCGATGGTTATGATCGGCTTTTTCATCGAGTAATACTCTCGAACCGGGATCTGTGCGTCAATCTTGTTAGCCGGATCAGGTACGAAACAGTCAAAATCATCGATCATGTTCCAGCGCACGAGCGAGTGCGCAGAATTCGGCGACTGAGAGCTCCTCGGCGCGCGCCGTCGGTGCGATGTCCGCGCATTCGAGCAACAGATCGACCGGGATCCCGAGCGGTTTGAGGCTGGTGCGCAGCATCTTGCGGCGCTGGCCAAAGGCGGCAGCGGTGACGCGTTCGAGCGCGAGCCGTTGTGCCGGCGCTAGCGATTCCGAGCGAGGGAGGATGTTGACCAGGCTCGATGTGACCTTGGGCCGGGGGACAAAAGCTTGGGCAGGCACATCGAACACGATGCGTGCCTCGGCAACCCATCGGAGCAGCACTGAAAGCCGTCCGTACGACTTGCTGCGCGGCCGGGCGATCAGGCGCTCGGCGACCTCGCGCTGGAACATCAGGGTCAGGCTCTCATATTCCCGGATCCGCTCGATCCAGCCGACGAGGAGCGGGGTGGCGATGTTGTAGGGAAGATTGGCGACGATCTTGCGGGGTGGCTCTGCGAGTGTCGCCGGGTCGAGTTCGAGCGCGTCGGCAGCGACGATTTCGAGGCGCTCGGGATGGGCCGCGGCAAGCTCGGCAAGTGCTGCTAGACAGCGCTGGTCGCGCTCGATCGCGATGACCCGGCGCGCGCCGGCGGCGAGCAGCGCCCGCGTCAGACCGCCTGGTCCGGGTCCGATTTCAATGATTGTCGCATGGTCAAGCCGCCCTGCCGCCCGCGCAATCCGACCCGTCAGATTGAGGTCGAGCAAGAAATTTTGCCCGAGGCGCTTATGCGCGGCGATCCCGTACCGCGCGATGACTTCGCGCAGCGGCGGCAGCGAGGCCGCTGCCGGGTTGATCGGAGAGGCTTCGCGCGGATCCCTCAGACCGCAGATGCCCGCTTGGCTGCCATCTCGGCCGCCAGCCGCAACGCGGCAATCAGGCTTTCGGCGCGGGCCGCACCTCGGCCTGCGATTGCAAAAGCGGTTCCGTGGTCGGGTGAGGTCCGCACGAAAGGCAATCCCAGCGTGATATTTACGCCGCCATGGAAATCGATCGTCTTGATCGGGATCAGCGCCTGATCGTGATACATGCACAGTGCTGCGTCATAGGTCTGGCGCGCGTCGGAGTGAAACATCGTGTCTGCCGCGAGCGGACCGCGCACGTCGAACCCCGCGGCGCGCAGCTCGGCGATAGCCGGTTCAACGATCTCGATCTCTTCACGTCCAAGACTACCGGCCTCTCCGGCATGAGGATTGAGGCCGGCAACGACGAGTGTGGGGGCGGCCACGCCGAAATCCCGCCGTAACGCCGCCTCGGTGATGCGGCCGGCGTGAACGATCGCCGAGGAGGAAAGATCCTGGATTGCTCGCTGCAGGGGGAGATGGACAGTCACCGGGACGACCCGCAGTCCGGGGCATGCAAGCATCATCACCGGGGCTTCGGCGACCCCGGCAAGCGCGGCGAGATACTCGGTGTGTCCCGGATACCGAAAGCCCGCCCGATAAAGGCTGTCCTTGTGGATGGGATTGGTGACGAGCGCGGCGGCGCGCCCACTCATTACATCGCGAACCCCGGCCTCAATCGCGCCCAAGACGGCCTGTGCGTCCGCGAGATCGGGGTGCCCCGGCTGGGCGCGCAAAGCGATCCCGATCGGTGCAACCGGAAGGGCCTCGCTGAATACAGATGGCGCCTCGTCGGGAGCGCTGATCGCGCGCATCGGCACCAGCCAGCCGAGACTTTTGGCCAACGCAGCGAGGCGATCGGGATCGTCGATCAGATAGAAAGGCGGAATGCCGTGGACGCGGCTGAGCCACGCCTTGAGAGCGATCTCACCGCCAATCCCGGCGGGCTCGCCCATCGTGACGGCTAGCGGAAGCATCGCGAAGTCAAACCCTGACGTCGACAAAGGCGGCGCGCCGCAGATCGCGCATGTAGCGGCGGGCCAAGGTTTCGGCGCGCTGGCGCGCCAACCGGTCGGCAACCTCGTCGCGCGACGGCAAGGTCGTGTCCGGCGCCGCCTTGTCGCATACCATGATCACCCCGACCCCATTCTTTTGAACAATCGGCTGCGAGGGCTGTCCAACCTCCAGCCCTGCCACGATAGCACGCACGGCCGGAGCGATCTGGTTGGCCCTCAGGTGCCCTTCGCTCGATAGTTGGGATGACCCCTTCTCCTTGCCGATTTTGAGCATTTCGGCGCAATTCTTCGCGGTATTCCTTGTGTTCTGCGCCTCGGTCAGCGCCGCCCGGCGCATCGCCTCGGTGGCCTGCGGCGGCAGCGGAAAGACGACCTGCACGAGATGCATCACCACTTCCTCGGCGCTAGCGCCCGAGCGCCCATTACGCCGGTCGAGGACGAGCATCAGGTAATAACCCGCTCCGGTGCGGATCGGCGGTGACAGTTCTCCCGGCCGCAGCTGGGCCACCACTTTGCCGAGATCGGGGCTGAGTTGTTCGGGGCGCAGCCAGCCCAGATCGCCGCCGACGGCGGCCGTTGCCGATTGCGAGAATTGCTGAGCGACTGCGGAAAACCGAGCACCCCGCTTCATCTGCTCGACGAGGCGTTCGGCCAATCGCCGCGTCTCGTCATCCTGCTGTGGGTTGTCGACGGCAAGGAAAATCTCGGCAACACGGCTCTGCGGCTCGTTGATGGTTTCCTTGAGACGTCTCAGCGCGTCGTCGATCTCTTCGTCCGAAACTGCACTGGTCTGGGCAAAAAGCCGCCGCACCAGCTTTGCCCACACGATCGATGCGGTAAGCTGGTCGACGAGCGCCCCACGTTCGATCCCGCGCGCCTTCAGAACGCCATCCAGCTGCCCGGGCTGCATGTTGTTCTGCTTTTCGATCTGCACGATCGCCTTGTTGACCTCATCATCGGTGGCGGTAACGTTTTGCCGTTTCGCCTCCTGAATTTGCAGCTTTTCATCGACGATCGTCCGCAGCACTTGACCGGCGATGCGCTGCCGGGTTTCGGGCGAGTCTGGAAAGTTGGAGGAGAGCATGACCATCCTGAGGCGCGATCGGACATCGGCGACCGAGACCACCTCGTCGTTAACGACCGCGGCGATCCGGGTTTCGGCACCCTGGTCTGGAGCGGGCTGCCCGGGGGGGGCTTGCGCCGGGCCGCGTTGCGCCGGCGCCGGCAGCGCATTATTGGAGAAGCCGGCCAGACTGATCAGCACTAAGCCAAACCAGCGCGTTATCGTCATCGACGAGCAACCTCAAACTTCTATCGGGGTTGTCAAACCCTATACCCGAACGCCGATTATGTCGCCAACAAGCAGCGGTGGCACCAGTGCGAGCGCACGTGGTTACGGCAGGGAAAGTCCGCTGATCGACGCGATCGCGCCGCCGATTTCTCCGAGGTTCTTGAACACGACGCTCGCCAGGACGGCCACCCCGGGAGTGACGTCGCCGCTGCGGATGCCCGACTGCGTCACCGAGCCGACAAACGCCATGCATTCGTCCTGGTAGATTGCCGACACCGAGGCATAGAGGCTGGCGCCCGATGCCGGCGAGGTCGGCACGCCATTAACCAAGGTGGTGCTATGCGTCAGGTTGATCGTTTGTGCCGCCTGCAGCGACCAATAGCGAGTCATTTTCGCGGTGACGTTGAAACTCAACTGCTCGCGCTTGCCGTACAGGACGTTTTGGCCTGTTGCCGCATTGGTCACCACTTGGCTCTGCACTTGCGGCGGCAGGTAGATGAACGAGCCGGAGACGCGCAAGCTCGACGGTCCGACACTCATTCCGACCTGCTGAACGCGGTCGGCAAGAGGGTTCGCCTCGAACCGAAAGCGATAAATCAAATCCAAGTAGGAAATGGGCGAAAGCACAACCCGCCCGACGACATCCGAAAGCCGATTTTCGGCACCAGAGCCTAATGGCAGGAACAGATTGCGTTGAGCGCGATAGCTTTGGCCGATCAGCAGCCGATAACTGCCGCCGTCTTTATCGTAAAGCCCGAGCTTGGTTCCGTAATCGACCCGTTGGCCAGTGTCGAGGAGATCGTACCCGGCCAAGCGATCACGACGGAACAGCTCGGAATCGCTGAAACTGAAGGCAAGGCTATCCTCATCCGGAATGTTTCGCCGGTTGCCGCTGGAGGGGCCCGCAAAGCCGCCGACGATGGGCTCGATGAGCCCTGTCACCGCCTCGCCTCGGTGGACGAGCGGGTAGCTCCACACGAGCCCCAGCTGGGGAAATGCCCGGCCGGTGACAAAGTTGGAGGGGGTGCGGGCTAGCGCCGGCTGTCCGTTGGCCGGGAAGAAAGCCGTGGGCAATTCCGGGTTGGACACTGCGCTGAGATTGTTGATCGAGTAGCCGTCGCCGCGTAGACTCGCCGAAAAATTGTATTGGCTGCCGAAGCCGTCGCGGAATGTCCGATTCCATTCCGTTCCGAGTGACAGCCGCCGCGTCTGAGTGCCGACCTCGCGAACGATGTCGAGAACGTTGGCGTTGAGGTTCCACCGTCCGCCGAGCGGGTCCGGCTGGCTCTGCCAGTTGCGGTTGGCGACAGGCAGGACGATAGGCTGGGTCGAGTCGCCGATGCCAGGCAACAGCGGCTGAAGCGCGTACGCGTTAATATCGGTCGAGGCGCGTTTCTCAAAGCCTTCGAGATAGGCCCGGGAGGTCATCGCGTTCAGCAGCGGGTTCCCGAAGCCGAAGCGCAGCAGGTAGGTCTGATCCGAGACGCGCTGCACGTTGAGGCCGGTCCGATAGGTTTCGTCGAGGTGGAACACGCTGTATTCGTTGATATGACCACGCCATTCCCATCCCTGGCTCGACCCGCTGCTGCCGCTCCCCACATTGCTGCGATTGACGCTGGCGAGGGCTTCGAGTTGGCCGTTGCTGAAACGCTCGCGGTAGTCGGCTGCGAGCAACGCGCCTGCCTTGGTCATAAAGCGCGGCGTCAGCGTCAGATCCTTATCCGGGCCGAGCACCCAGTAATAGGGAATCGTAACGTTGGCGCCGAGTGTGTTGGAACCGCCGGCCGAAGGGATGAGAAACCCGCTCGCGCGCTTCACCGAGGGGTCGGGCGCAGAGATATAGGGCGAGTAGAAGACCGGCCAGCCGTCGATCTCCATCGTGGCGTCTTTGAACTCGATGAGCTGCAGCTCCTTGTCGTGGCTGATCTCGCGCGCCTTGAGCTGCCAAGCCGGGGGCGCGCTCGGATCGTCCTTGCAGAGATCGCACGGAGAATAGACGCCGCGACGCAGTTCGGTCCGGTTGCCGTTCGTCCGCCGGCCGATGTTGGCCGCGAGACGCGAGCGGTCGGTGAGCAGCATGCGCACGTCCTTGGCGAAGCCCTCGCTCATCGAGTCCCGCAGTTCCATGAAATCGGCGAAGATAATTTCGCCGGTCGGCTGCATGAAGCTGACATTCCCGGACGCCGTTACGGTATCGCTGCGCTGGTTGTAGGAGACCGTATCGGCGAGCAGGATCCGACCGCTTTGTGAGATCTCGACATGGCCCCGAGCGACAGTCAGCGCGAGCTGTTGATCGTATTCAACTTCGTCCGCGCGAAAGACGATCGGAGCATTCTGGTCTTGTCGCGTACCGCCCAGGCTGAGTTGCGCAGCC
>DATNKF010000206.1:0-9958 GCA_035603555.1 Allostellaceae bacterium | reverse complement strand
CAAGGTCAGCAGCAAAATAGCCAAGCCGAAATTGCCGAGCAGCCTGCCGAAGAACTGAAGAACAAAAAAGATCGGTTTTGTTAGAAAATAGTATAGGCCCCAGTCGATGGCAAGGTCGAACTTTGGTATCCCGGCTGCCTCATAAGCATCGAGCAAGTCAACCTCCTTGGCGCCGCCGAAAAACCGGGTGGAGGACTCGATCGTGGCATCGGGTGCAAGTGTCAATTCAGGGCCGCTATAATCCGCTTGATAGCGATCGATGCCGTTATCGACCCAGCGTCTGAAGACAGCCGTTATTGCCTCTCCTTGCGAGGGAACGAGTGCCGTCAGCCAGTATTTATCGGTGAAGCCGAGCCAGCCGCCGGTAGACGCATACTCTCGCTTCACACCTGGTGTCAGACTGGAATAGGTGTCGTTATCTCCGAGCCATAGAAACCCCGTCCCTCCCCCAAAAACATGCCCCCCGAGATAACCGGCCAAGCCTTCGTGCAGAATGTAAAACCCCGAACCAGTCGGGGTGCCGGTACGGCTGACCAGCCCGTACGACCGCAACTTCACCGGGCTGCCGAGGGCGTTGTGGACCGAATCGTGCACGGTAAACATGTAGTTTTGATCGACGCTCACCGTGCGGCTAAAGACCAGCCCCTGGCCGTTGTCCCAGGTCAATTTGAGCGGGTTTGTCGGTGTCAGGGGGCCCCCCGAGGCCGTCCACCGAGCTTCCGGTCCCGGGACCTTGAGGTCCGGGGTCATGGCGACCCAGCCAAATTCGGCAAAATAGGAATGTTCGGTTCCGGACGGGGATAGCAGGACGACCTCCGGGCTCTTGGGGTCGACCGTTTCATGGTAATTGGCGAGCGTCAGATCATCCAGTCGGGCTCCCGACAGGTCGATCGAACCGTGCAGCCGCGGCGTGCTGATCTTGATGCGCTGTTGCTCGGCGAGTGCCGCCTCGCGCGTCTGGGCAGGTCTCGCCGGTGCGACTGCGGGAGCTGTAGTGGAAACCTCCGAGGCCGGAGGCGCCGATCCGGTCGCGGGGGATGGGGAGGTCGCCACCGGCGTCCCCGGAGGGGTCCCAGGAGGCTGGGGCGGGCGCATGCGCTCGAAGGCAAACTGAAAAACGATCAGTATCCCGACCGAGAGCACGATCGCGAGCAGGAGGTTGCGCTGTTCCATCTCGCTCTCAGCGGCCCGTACCCGTTGTCAGCCGATCGGAGCCGCGGGGTTCGGGGACCGGATCGTAGCCGCTGCTGCCCCATGGATGGCAGCGGGCGAGCCGCCGTGCAGCGAGGCCGACACCGACAAGCGCGCCATGTCGCCCTATCGCTTCGACCGCATAATCCGAGCAGCTCGGCAGATACCGGCAGGAGGGCGGGAGCACCGGCGAGAGAAGTAGCTGATAAACGCGGATCAGAGCTTGCAACACCAAAATAGCAACCTTTTGAGGGCTTTGCCGATCCATGTCAGCCCTCCTCTGCGGCGCCTGACCGCTTCGTTCCTTTGCCAGGGTCGACCCGGCGTAGTGCCGTTTTGAGATCGGCGAGCAGAGCCCCATAGGGCCGGTCAATCGTGGTCCCGCGTGCAATCAAGACATAGTCCGTCCCTGGCCTTCCCTCACGCGCCAGGACTGCAGCCGCCGCGTGCCGTAGCCGCCGTTTCGCACGGTTGCGAGTCACGGCGTTGCCTACCTTGCGGCTTGCGGTGAATCCTACGCGTATGGTCTCGCCGCATTTCGATCCCTCCGGCTGCAGCGCGGCCTGCAGGACGAGACTCGGTACAACCGCCCGCCGGCGGGCGGCAGCGACACGAAGAAAATCGGCGCGGACCTTCAGGGTTACAAGTCCGCCGCCCATCGAAATCGGGGCGACAGGGAAGTGAGGGTCGAGATCGCGGGCTCAGGCGGACAGACGCTTACGCCCCTTTGCCCGCCGCGCCGCCAGCACCCTACGCCCGGCCGCAGTCGCCATGCGTGCCCGGAAGCCGTGGCGGCGCTTGCGGACGAGGTTGCTGGGCTGGTAAGTGCGCTTCACGGTACCGGCTCCGAATAAGGACATTTCTGTCGAGCGGAGGCGGCTATATAGGGGAGCCGTTTTGGCAAGTCAACGGTAGCTCGGAACTGCGCCGGGGAGGCAACCGTTATCGGCAGTTCCGTTCGAGGGGCTTCGCGTCGATGGCAATTGGTGCAGGAGAGGGGCAGCTCATGTTCGATGACGCGGCGGTTGCGGCGGCTGACCGTAACGCCCGGGTGTGGGCGGCCACCGGCCCAGGGCCGATTGTCCCCGGCAGCGAGGCGCACAAGACCGCCTTCTGCCGCATGTTGCTCGACACCCACAATCCCTACAAGCCGTCGATTATAGATTGGCCAGCGCTCGAGCCCGACGCGCGCGGCCGACTGGTCAGTCTGCCGATCTGGGACATTGCGGTGCAAACCGAGGGCAAGGCGCGCCTGCGCGTCCTGAGCTACGGACAAACCATCACCGATCCGCTGCTGCAGCGGGCGATCGAGCTCGACGGCGTTGAAGAAGGACGGCACAAGGAGGTGCTGTCCAATCTCGTCCAGGCCTACGGCATCCGCTCGGCGCCGGAGCCGGAATATCTCCGGCCGCGCGATCCGGAGTGGGCCTTCATGGTCACCGGCTACAGCGAGTGTATCGACAGCTTCTTCGCTTTTGGCCTGTTCGCGCTGGCGAAGAGTTCGGGGTTTTTCCCGCCCGCGCTCGTCGATACATTCGAGCCGGTCATGCAGGAGGAAGGTCGCCACATCCTCTTCTTTGTCAACTGGGTGGCCTGGCATCGGCGTAACCTGTCGCTATGGCGGCGCCCGATCTTTTGGGCCAAGATCATTGCGGTGTGGGCTTTTCTTGTTTGGGAGCGCATCGGCATCGCGCGGGGGTTCGACGGTGCCGGCGATGGGGAGGGGGGGATGGTGCCCCAGGACAACAACTTTACCCTGACGGGCAGCAAGACCGTCGGTACCGTTGATCTTTCGTTCGCGGCGCTGATCGATGTGTGCCTGGCGGAGAACGATCGCCGCCTTGCCGGCTATGATCCGCGGTTGTTGCGGCCGAGGGTGGTGCCTTGTCTGGCGCGCTTCGTCCGCCGTTTTATGCCGCGATCGGGTTCGGGTATGGCAGCGTCATGAGAATCGGCTCCGACGAGCATAAGCAGCGATTCTGTAACGCGTTTATCGCGAGCCATTGCCGGTTCGACCCCGCGGCCTTGGCATGGCCCAATCTCGATGCCGCTGCGCTGGAGCGCCTGCGCGGCATCCCGTTCTGGCAGGAGGTGTTGTACACCGAGCGCCGTGCAGGCGCGATCGTCGCCGCCTACGCTGCGACGATCGACGATCCGCTGGTGCGTGAGGCTGTCACGCTCCAGGGCTTCGAAGAAGCCCGTCATGCTGAATTGCTGCGGTTGATGATTCGGCGCTACGGCGTCACCGCCGAGGAGCGCCAGCCTGAGATGCCGAGCGGCGACCCGTTGCGTGCGTTTGCCGATTTCGGCTACGGCGAGTGCCTCGATGCGTTTCTCGGGTTCGGCGTGTTCAAGATCGCACGCCGTTCCGGCTTTCTGCCCGAAGCGATGTTCGAAATCTTCGAGAAGCTGATCCATGAGGAGACGCGGCACATCGTCTTCTTCATCAACTGGATGGCATGGCACCAAGTCGCCCGCGGACGGGGCGCTCCATGGCAGCGCGGCGCGACGGCGGCGCATTACTATGCCAGGGCGATAGGCCGCCTCCTCGGTACCGTCCGGCGCGGGCGCGATGCGAACGACGGTAAAGATTTCTCGGCCACGCAGGCGGGGGTGTTTCTCGACGGCTTCACGTTTCGAGGCTTTGTCGAGGAGTGCCGCGCCGAACATGCGCGGCGCATGAAGGATTTCGATCCCGAGCTGCTTCAACCCCATTTTCTGCCGAGGCTCGCCGGCATTGCGCTGGCCGGGCTGCGGATCCCCGCAGGCGCGGCGCGAGAAAAACGCGCGTGAGGCTCGTTTCGGCCGTCGCCGCCATCGCCGGATTGGCGTTGATCGGCGTGTTGGTCGCTTATTTTGGCGCGCACGCGGTGATCCGCTCGCTGCTCGCCGTCGGTTGGGCCGGGTTCGGAACGATTTGCCTGATCCACCTCCTACTGATCGCCGTGATGGGGGTCGCTTGGTGGGTGCTGTTGCCCGGGACGAGCCTATGGATCTCGATCTGGGGGCGTTTCGTCCGCGATGCCGGCTCTGAAGTACTACCGCTTTCACAGGTCGGCGGTTACCTGCTCGGTGCCCGGGCGATTGCGTTCGCCGGCGTTCCCGGCAGTGCCGCGGCAGCGAGCACGATCGTCGACGTCACCCTCGAATTTCTCGCCCAAATTGCATTCACTGCGCTCTCGCTTGTTTGGCTAGTCCACCTGACGCCCAATGCGTGGATCGAGGTTCCTGTCGCGATCGGGCTCGCCGCCGCGATCATCCTCGCAGCGGGCTTGCTGTTCGCTCAGCGGTACGGATTCGATCTATTCGACCGCCTCGCCGGGACGATCGGCCGGGATTGGGCCGACAGGACCGCCGCCGGTGCGGCGGCACTCCACGCGGCAATCGCCGCCATCTACGAGCGGCGAGCCGGAGTTTGCACCAGTTTGGGCCTCCACCTTGTCTGCTGGCTCGCCGCTACGGCCGAGGCCTGGCTCGCGCTACAATTCGCCGGTGCACCCCTCGGCTTGGGCGCAGTGCTGGCGATCGAAGGGCTGGTTTACGCTGTCCGCAGCGTGGCCTTTGCGGTTCCGAACGCTATTGGCGTGCAGGAAGGGGCCTATATCATACTCGGCGAGAGTTTTGGGCTGACCCCGGAGATGGCTCTCGCTCTTTCGCTGCTGAAGCGAGCGCGCGACCTCGTTATCGGATTACCCGCGTTGGCCGCGTGGCAGCTCCTCGAAAGCGGTCGCCTGTGGCGACGCCTCCCGGCTCCGGAGTAGATCCGCCGTTTGGCCAGGGCCAAGCGAAACCCCGGTCTAGGAGACCGGGGTTTCAGCCACGCCAGCCTGCTGCGTTGACGGGGCGACGCGCATCGTTTACATCGCGATGCACGAACTATATTGTATCGTTTTTGAGGCGATTGCAAGAAATACCTGAGAAATTAGCTATAATTCCTGCACGCCGCACGCTTAGGGTGCCGGGTCGGGAGAAATCCTCATAATCCTAAGCTGTAGCAGATGGGATGTCGCCGATAGCAAGACGACGAGAAACGAGCGAATACCCAAATCGAGGCGAGTGAGTTCGCTAGCGTCACTCGGGAGCTGAAGTCCCGCCCGATCTTCACATGAAGGTGACCGCCCGAGCCCACACGAGACCCTATGATCAAGGCTCGCATTCACCACACACATCGAATTTGATGTCCTTCGAGATCTCGTCACGCAACGGCATCTCCGCCCGGCGCCTGGTACCGCTCGGCATCCTCGTCGTCGCCGGCATCGCCTTCGGATACCATTACTTGACGTTTGCTGCCCTCGCCGAGAACCGGGACTGGCTCGGCAGTCTCGTGGCACGGTGGGGTTTCGTCGCTGCTCCGTTGTATGTCGCAATCTATGCGACGCTGGTCGCCTTATCCGTTCCGGTCGGGGCCGTCCTGACGATCGCCGGCGGTTATCTCTTTGGAACCTGGCTCGGTGGGCTCTCGGCGGTCGTCGGGGCCACGCTTGGCGCGACCGGGATTTTTCTCGCCGCCCGCGCCGGTCTCGGCGGCCTCGCGCGGCGCGCTGGGCCGTTTGTCGGAAAACTCGAGGCCGGGTTCCGCGCCGACGCGTTCAACTATCTCCTGGTCCTGAGGCTGGTGCCGATTTTCCCGTTTTGGCTGGTCAACCTTGTTCCCGCGCTGGTCGGCGTCAGGCCGCGCAGCTATATGCTCGCCACCTTTCTCGGTATCATTCCGGGCACCTTTGTCTATGCCAGCCTAGGCAGCGGACTGGGCGAAATCGTGCAGGAGCCCGATCTCGGAATTGTCTTTCATCCGAGTGTGCTTTTGCCCATCGTCGGCCTCGCTGTGCTGGCCCTGATCCCGGTCGCGTATAAACACTGGCGCGACAAACGAACTGCATGAGCCGGCCCCTTGCCCCCGACCTATGTGTCATCGGCGCCGGGTCGGGCGGGTTGGCGGTCGCTGCCGGCGCGGCTCAGATGGGTGCGGACGTAGTGCTCATCGAGCGCGGCGCGATGGGCGGCGATTGCCTGAACTTCGGCTGCGTGCCGTCGAAGTCACTGCTCGCCGCCTCGCGCGTTGCCGATCTCGGACGGCGCGGGGCGGCCCTCGGCATCGCCTACGCTTCACCACGCATCGATTTCGCTGCGGTCGGCGACAGCATCCAGCGGGTGATCGCCGCCATCGAGCCGAACGATTCGGTCGAACGCTTCGAGGGGCTCGGCGTCCGGGTACTGCGCGCCGAGGCGCGTTTCACCGATCCCAGCACAGTGCGCGCCGGCAACACCGAGATTCGGCCGCGGCGCTTCGTGATCGCGACCGGCTCGCAGCCCTCGGTTCCCGCGATCCCGGGGCTCGACCGCGTCTCCTATCTGACCAATGAAACGGTCTTTGCCATCCGCGAACTGCCTCAACATCTGATCGTGATCGGCGGCGGACCGATCGGGATCGAGATGGCGCAGGCGCATGCTCGGCTTGGTGCGCGGGTCACCGTGCTCGATATCGGTCCATTGCTTCCCCGCGACGATCCCGAACTCGCAGCCGGCCTCGCCGCGCGACTTTCCGCCGAGGGTATTACCACTCACCCGCAAATCCAGATCATTGGGATCGAGCGCGACGAAGAGGCTATCCACGTATATCTTGCGGATGGCTCGCGGATTGCCGGCTCGCATCTTCTGGTCGCGGTTGGGCGGCGCCCGAATGTGGAGGCGCTGGATCTCTCGGCCGCCGGGATTGCAGCGACCGCGAAGGGCATCACCGTCGACGCACGGTTGCGCACCACCAACCGCCGTGCCTTTGCAGTCGGCGACGTCGCGGGCGGGCCGCAATTCACCCACGTCGCCCTCTATCACGCCGGCATCGTGATCCGGAACGCGCTCTTCCGACTTCCGGCAAAAGCTGATTACCGGGCGCTGCCCTGGGTGACCTTTACCGATCCCGAACTTGCCCAGGTCGGGTTGACTGAAGCCGCCGCTCGCGCCGCAAACGGGGCGGTGCGCGTCTTGCGCTGGCGCTTTGTCGAGAATGACCGCGCCCAGACCGAACGCGACACCGAGGGCTTGGTCAAGGTCGTCGTCCGCCGCGATGGCCGCATCCTCGGCGCCTCGATTCTCGGCGCCGGTGCCGGGGATTTGATCCTTCCCTGGGCCTTGGCAATTTCGCAAAAGCTCAAGATCGGCGCTTTCGCCAATCTAATCGTGCCCTACCCGACGCGCGGCGAGGCGAGCAAACGGGCCGCCGGCAGCTTCTATACGTCCACATTGTTTTCTGCCCGCACCCGCCGGCTCGTCCGTCTGCTGGCGCGCTTCGGCTGAAGCGAGCGGGATCGTGTTGCAGAGCCTGTCGGCCCGTCTCCTGGTCCTCACGATC
The DNA here is from genome assembly GCA_035603555.1 of Allostellaceae bacterium. GTDB lineage: Bacteria > Pseudomonadota > Alphaproteobacteria > ATCC43930 > CGMCC-115725 > AP-15. The sequence continues at coordinate 2,418 of DATNKF010000206.1, read as the reverse complement.
TTTTTCGTGATGGTGAGCGAAGTGCTGATCTTCGTGCCCTCGGTGGCCCGCTTCCGCATGACTTACTTCGAGGATCGCCTCGCCGCCGGGCACATCGCGATATTGGCTCTCGAGGCGAGCGCGACCGGAAACCTCGAACGGAGCCTCATCGACAGGCTCCTCGCCCAGGTCGGTGCGCAGGGCGTCGCGCTCCATCGCACCGACGGCACGGTATTGCGGCTCGAAAGCGCCAATCCGCCGCGCCCCGATGCCACGATCGATCTTACCCACCCGAACATCCTGCTGGCGATAAGAGGCTCCTTCCGCACCTTGTTCGGCAATGACCCGCGCGCTCTTCGGGTGCTCGGCCCGTCGACGGCGGACAGCGGGGAGACGGTGGAGGTGCTGCTCGACGAAGGACCGCTGCGCGCCGAGATGTGGGATTTCGGCATCCGCATCCTCGAGCTGTCCATCGTGATCTCGCTGGTCACCGCGGCACTCGTCTATGTGAGCCTGCAGTGGCTGCTGGTACGACCGATGCAGCGGATCACCGCGAGCATGATGAGTTTTCGCGAAGACCCCGAGGATGCCTCGCGGATGATCGAGGCGAGCGGCAGGAGGGACGAGATCGGTGTCGCCGAGCGCGAGCTGGCGGTATTGCAGAGGACCGTACGCCAGGCGCTCGGGCAGCGGGCGCGGCTCGCGGCGCTGGGGACCGCGGTGACCAAGATAAACCATGATTTGCGCAATATCCTGGCGACGGCGCGGCTCGTCACCGACGGCCTTGCCGCCAGTGCCGCGCCCGAGGTGCGCCGCGTGGCGCCCCGTCTCTTCGACGCGATCGATCGGGCGGTGGCGCTGTGCACACGAACCCTCGATTTTTCGCGCGAGGGCACGCCGCCCTTGATGCCGCGCCGCTTTCCTCTCACCTCGCTGATCGATGAAGTCGCCCCCGATCTCGGGCTCTCCGAAGAGGGCATGGCGATCGAGTGCGCGATCCCGCCCGACCTGGTGATCGAGGCCGACCGCGATCAGCTCTACCGGGTATTGCTGAACCTCGCCCGCAACGCGGTCGAGGCCGGCGCGCGCCGGCTGCGCTTCGCCGCGGCCCGCGAGAGCGGGGTGATTGCGATCGACATCGCCGATGACGGCCCGGGGCTCCCTCCCAAGGCGCAGGACAATCTGTTTCGGCCGTTTTTCGGCTCGGCTCGGCCGGGCGGCAGCGGCCTGGGCCTGGCGATCGCCCGCGAATTGACGCGGGCGCATGGCGGCGAGCTGACGCTGGTCTCGACCACCGGCACCGGCACGGTCTTTCGGCTGACGCTGCCCGCACCGGCCGCCGGCGTCATCAGTCGAGCGCCAATGTCATTGCCTTGAGGTAGGCGGTTTCCGGCAATGCCGGATGGACCGGGTGATCGGCGTCGGCTCCGGCGGCCCGCAGGATGCGCCCGTCGCGGCCGGCATCAGCCAGACCCCGCCGCACCGCCTCGGCGAATTCCGCCTCGGCGACATTATGCGAGCAGCAGGCGAGAAAGAGGATGCCCCGGTTGGCGGTCACCGAAGCGGCGAGCCGAGTGAGCTTGCGGTAGCCGCGGAGCGCCGCCCCCACTTCCTTGCGCGATTTCGCAAAGGCCGGAGGATCGGCAATGACAATGTCGAAGCGCTCTCCCGAGGCGGCGAGGCGGGCGGTCTCGGCAAAAGCGTCGCCGCGCCGGAACGCGCAGATTTCGCCGACCCCGTTGCGCGTTGCGGCATCGGCGGCAAGATCGAGCGCCGGTTCCGAGCTGTCGATGCCGAGCACTGCGGCGGCGCCGGCGCGCGCCGCCTGCAGCGCGAAGCCGCCGGTGAAGCAGTAGAGGTCGAGGACGCGCGCGTCGCGCGCCAACCCGGCGACAAAGCGGCGGTTGTCGCGCTGGTCGAAGAACCAGCCGGTTTTCTGGCCGCCGAGCAGGTCGGCGCCGAACACCGCACCGTTCTCGTGGACGAGCACGGGCCCGGCCAGCATGCCTTTGGCCACCCGCGTTTCGCGGGGCAATCCTTCCAATGCCCGTGCCGGGCTATCGTTGCGCAAGACGATGGCCGCAGGCGTCAGCAATGCGTCGAGCGCATCGAGGATCAGCGGCTCGAGCCGGGCCATGCCCGCGGCATTCGCCTGGACTGCGAGAACCTCGGCAAAACGATCGACCACAAGGCCGGGCAGCCCGTCGGCTTCGGCGTGAACGAGGCGATAATATGGGGCCTCGAAGAGCCGCTCGCGCAACCTCAGCGCCCGCTCGATCCGGCGGGCGAGAAAACGCTGGCCGATTGCGCGGCCGCAGTCGCGGTCGAGGAGACGGGCGGCAAGGAGGCTGTGCGGGTTGAACATCCCGACCCCGAGCGCGCTGCCATCGGCCCGACGCAGGGTGACCAGGGCGCCGGGCGAAAGCGCCTTTGCATCGG
>DATNKF010000205.1:0-9539 GCA_035603555.1 Allostellaceae bacterium | reverse complement strand
TCGGCGGACAATAGCAGGCGCTCGGCGACGAGTGCGCGGCCGCCGCCTCGATGACCCCAGGTCGACCGCCATGCTGGGTCCCGGCGATCAAGTAGACCCGGACATTCGGCGGCAGATCGGCGTCGCTGCGGCCAATCGGGTCGGTGTGGACGAGCGAGGCGCCCTTCTGCCAGTACTCGGTCGAGCTATTGGTCTCGATGACCAGCGGGTCGGTCGGCCGACCCTGGAGGATCGCGCCGGACTTTCGCGAGAACGGGTCGGTGGTGACCGCGTTGCCAAACGGGAACCAGTTCTCCGGATAGAGGCGATCCTCATGCTGTGTGGCGGTGCGCCCCGGCATGCCGAAGCGGTGATTGGCGAACACCTTGCCGGCGCCGGCGACATGGCTCAGCACACCGTCGAAGACTCGCCGCCCGTGCCCGTCATCGTTCATGCCGAGCTCGAGGAAATGGCGCAGAAAGCGCCCGCTCTGCGAGACCCCAAAGGCGAGCGCGTGACGAATGCCGGTATCGTCGGTCCGGGCTCCTTCGGCGATCATCGGGTTCGGAGTGCGGTTGCGATCGGTGGCCTCCCAGCGTAGGAACGAGACGAGATCGCGCACCGCGGCAAAGCCGATGCCGAGCACCTTGGACCCGGTCGCCTCGTACCAGAGTTCGTAGATCTTGAACGGCGCAAGAAGGCTGCCTTGCGGCAAGAGCCGAATCGACTGGGCGTCGGTGAATTCCCAAGCTCCCGTCGGGATCTCGGTGCGGGCGTCGCCTTCGCGGTCACGGAAGGTCAGCCGGGCCTCTCGCGTTGCGATCGAGACCGCGGGGTAATTTAGCCGCACGATGTCGCCTTTGCCGGGCGTGCGGGTGCCGATGTGGAATTCGTGACGGATCTGGCCGGTGATTGGCCGACCATTTTTCATCGCCGTCGGGAAACGTGCGGTCAGGCCGTTGTTGGCATTCGGGGCACCCGGATCCCAGCCGGACCAGACGAGCGTGTAGCCGCGCCCGAGCGAAAAACCGATCCCCGCATGTTCAGCGGTTTTCGGATCGTTCGCGGCACCCGGCGAATCCTCCGACGCATCCTCGAGCATGGCAAAAAGCCGCTTCCTGCCGCGATTGGTCACGTCATAGACCAGCACGCCATTGGTTCGGCCAGGATCCGCTGGCCGCAAGATGAAGAAATCGGTTTCGTATTCGACCAGCCCTCGCGCGTTCCGCGGCGCCAGGTCGAGATCGGCGATGACCTGGTTCTGCGGAGCCGCCGGATCGAGCTCGCCCTTGGCCGTGCCGCGAATGCGCAGATAGGAACCCGACTCGCCGAATATCCGCCCCTCGGCAAACGGCTCGACCGCGTCGATTTCGATCTCGAGATTGGTCATCGTCGAACTCCCAACAGAGCATATAGCAGGGCTGAAATTGCCGCCGCGGCGCAAGCGGATTGATCGGCAATGTCTTTCGGCGGGTTGAAATGTTACGGCCGTAACATATTTCAGGGAGCGATGGCTACGCCCTCTTGGCTACTTCTCACCTATAAGGTGCCGCCCGAACCGGCGTCGAAGCGGGTCGCGCTGTGGCGGCGGCTGAAGAGCATGGGTGCCGTATATTTGCAGAACGGTGTGTGCCTGCTGCCCAAAACCGACGATCACGAGCGGCGGCTCAAGATGCTGGAGAACGAAATCGCGGAGATGGGCGGCGACGCGGTCATCCTAGAGACGGTGGCGCTCGACCGCGTGCAGCAGGACAAGGTCGTTGCCCGCTTCAAGGCCGATAGAGACGACGCTTATCGCGAGTTCATCGACAAATGTGACGACTTCGAAACCGAAATCGCCAAGGAAACGGCTACCCAGCACTTCACCTACAACGAGCTCGAAGAAAACGACGTCGAGCTGAAAAAGCTGCAGGGCTGGCTCGACAAAATAAGGAAGCTCGATTTTTACGGTGGCGGGCTCGCGGCCGAAGCTGCGACCCGGCTGCAGGGCTGCGAAGGCCTGCTCGATGCTTATGCGCGGCGGGTCTTCGAGGCACATGACGAGAACCGCTAGGAGAGGAACATGATGGCTCTATCCGCTGCGGCACCCGCGGTAAGCGCCGCGTTCCTCGCCTCGATAGTCGAGGTGGTCGAGGCCTTCACCATCGTGCTCGCGGTCGCGACTTTGCGCGGATGGCGCCCGGCGGCGCTCGGCACGACCGCCGGTCTTGGGTTATTGGCGGCGATCGTCCTGCTGTTGGGACCGCTTCTCGACCGGGTTCCGATGACCGCGCTACAGCTGGCGATCGGCATCATGCTGCTGCTCTTCGGCATGGGGTGGCTCAGGAAAGCATCGCTGCGGGCAGCGGGCGTCATTCCCTTGCACGACGAAGACGCCATCTTCGCAGCCGAGGCCGCCGAATTGACTGAACAAGAGCGTCGGCGGCAGAGAAATCTCGGTTGGGCGGCCGGCGTAACAGCGTTTAAGGCCGTCTTGCTCGAAGGCCTTGAAGTCGTCTTCATCGTGATCGCGGTGGGTGCCGGGCGCGGCTTGCTGGTCCCCGCGAGCCTCGGCGCGCTCGCCGCCTGTGCCCTGGTTCTCGCCGTCGGAGCAATAGTCCACCGGCCACTGTCGCGAGTGCCCGAGAATACTCTCAAATTCGGCGTTGGCGTGATGTTGTCCGCCTTCGGCGTATTCTGGACCGGCGAAGGGCTCGGCATTGCCTGGCCTGGACAGGATTTGGCGCTGCTCTTGTTCGCGGTCTTATTCCTAGGTGCAGGCCTCTTCGCCTCCACTCTTGCCCGGAAACTTGCTGTGGGCTTCGCATGATCAAGATATTCAAAGAGGTCGCCGCCGAATTGGTCGGCATGTTCGTCGCCGAGAAGCGGCTGACCCTGGCGGTGCTCGCGCTCGTTGCCGTGGCTGGATCGTTGGTCGATTTTGCGGGCGTAAACCCACTCGTCGGGGGTGCGCTACTGCTTTTCGGGTGCCTGATTTTGCTGATCGAGAGCGTCTGTCGCTCTGGCAGAGCAGGCGCCTCTTAGGTCGACACTCCGCTGACTGCCTTGCCCGTCACAACACCGAGGCCTGACGCGGCACCGGTGCCGCCCTGCCTCTTGCCGGTCTCCCTCCTCTCGACCGTCAACCGAGCATAAACATATGACTGATTTGTCATGATGGGCTCCTTCCTTTGGTCGGTGTATGCGGGGCGTTTTTGTCTCGCCCGGCAAGAAAGGCGAGTTCGGCCGGGGTCGATTCCCGGCCAAGGACCGCGTTCCGGTGCGGAAAACGGCCGAAGCGCTCGATGACCTCGATATACGGGTGCCCGTAGCGACGCAAGGAATCGGCTCGATCGGGATCGCGCGGCAGCGCTTCGAACAAGGCCTGCGCGCGGCGCTGGTCGTCGATATTCTCGCTGTGATGAAACGGCATATAGAAAAACCGCCGCCAGACTAGCGGAACCATCTGGTCGAAGCCGCGGGCGAGCGCGCGGTCGGCGGTGGCGCATGCCGCGGCGTCGGTCGCATAAGCGCGCGGCGCGCCGCGGAAGATGTTGCGCGGGATCTGGTCGAGCAACAAGACCAGAGCAAGGGCGCCTTCCGGCAGGGCTTCCCACGAAGCCAGTTCCCCGGCTGCGGCCGCCTCGTAGTCGGCGAGGAAATCCCGGCGCAACGCCGCATCGAAATCGGGGGTGCTCTTGAACCAGATCTGGCGATGCGTTTCGCGCTCGGGATCGCCCGCTGGCCCGAACCACGCATCGAGCAATGCCGTCGCCCGGTCGGGAAGATCGCGGCCCGTCATTTTTCGTCGCCACGCAGCAATTCGTCGAGCCGCGCGCGCAGCGCCAGCAGATCGCGCCAGGCCTCGCGCTTGCGCTCGGGGGTGCGCAGCAGAAAAGATGGATGGAACATCGGCAATGTCGGCACCGGTTTGTCGAGGCCCGGTATCTCGAGGTCGAACCAGCGCCCGCGCAGCCGGGTGATGCCCTGCCCCTGCGGCAGCAGCGCGCCGGCGGCGGTGCCCCCGCACAGCACCAGGATCTTGGGGCCCACCAGCGCCACATGGCGGAGCACAAAGGGCAGGCAGGAAGCGATCTCGGCGGTAGTCGGCGTGCGATTTCCCGGCGGCCGCCAATAGATGACATTGGTGATCAGCACGCTTTGCCGGTCCAGGTCGATTGCCGCCAGCATGCGGTCCAGAAGCTGGCCGGCTCGGCCGACAAAGGGGCGTCCGATACGGTCCTCGTCGGCACCGGGTGCTTCGCCGATAATCATGACGGGTGCTGACGGGTCGCCATCGGCAAAGACCGTGTTGGTCGCTGTGCGCTTCAGGGCGCAGCCCTCGAAACCGGCGACCAATGCCGCGAGCGCCGCCACCGTCTCCGCGCTCGCGGCAAGCCGACGCGCCGATTGCGCGCCTTCTGCCGGCGAGTCGGCCAGCGCCTTCGGGGGCGATGCCGGGACCGCGCGAGCCCCAGCCGGGTGTTGCGGGGGCGCAACGACGGGCGCCGGCGCTGCTTCACGGACAGCCGCCGGCGGTGCAAATCGATTCGCCGGCTCGGCGCCGATCGCCTCATCGGCCCCCATCTCGATATACCAGCGCAACAGCGCGATCGCTGCCTCACGCTCGCGAGGGTTCGGGGGCATGGCGGGAGACGGCATCGCGACGATGCTATCATTAAGATCGAGCGGCGCGCTCCCGTTTTCGCCGCGATCCGATATAGTCGTCCTCGGAATTCCGAGGAAAGGGCCGTGAGCGAGGAGCGGACCGAGCGCGAGCGGATGGAATACGACGTCGTCGTCGTCGGGGCCGGCCCTTCCGGTCTGGCGGCGGCGATCCGCCTGAAACAGCTCGCCGCTGCGGCAGAACGCGAGGTCGCTGTCTGCGTTGTCGAAAAGGGCTCCGAGGTCGGCGCCCACATCCTGTCGGGCGCCGTGTTCGAGCCACGTGCGCTCGACGAGCTGATCCCGGACTGGCGCGAGCAGGGCGCCCCGCTCCTCACCCCGGCGGTCGAGGACCGCTTTCTACTGCTGACCGCGAGCCGGGCGCTGCGCCTGCCGACGCCGCCGCAGATGCGCAACCACGGCAACTACATCATCAGCCTCGGCAATCTCTGCCGCTGGCTGGCGCAGCAGGCCGAGGCGCTCGGCGTCGAGATCTATCCGGGGTTTGCCGCGGCCGAGGTGCTGTACGACGACGCCGGACGGGTGCAGGGGATCGCGACAGGCGATGTGGGCGTCGGCAAGGACGGCCGACCGACCGATCGCTTTCAGCGCGGCGTCGAGCTCCTCGCCAAGGAGACGCTGTTCGCCGAAGGCTGCCGCGGCTCGCTGACCAAGACGCTGGTCGAGCGGTTTCGCCTGGGCGACGGCATCGATCCGCAAACCTATGCTATCGGCATCAAGGAATTGTGGGAGGTAGCGCCGGCCCGGCACCAGCCGGGCCTCATCGTGCATACCGTCGGCTGGCCCCTCGACACCGCTACTTATGGCGGCTCATTCCTCTATCATCTCGAGAATCGCCAAGTGGCGGTCGGCTTCGTCATCGGGCTCGATTACAAGAACCCATTCCTCAACCCTTTTGAGGAATTTCAGCGCTTCAAGACGCATCCGGCGATCCGCCCTTTCTTCGAGAACGGCCGGCGCATCGCCTATGGTGCGCGGGCGCTCAACGAGGGCGGCTTTCAATCGATCCCGCGGCTCGACTTCCCCGGCGGCGCGCTGATCGGCTGTGCTGCCGGGTTCCTCAATGTCCCCAAGATCAAAGGCAGCCACACTGCGATGAAATCGGGGATGGTCGCAGCCGAGACGATCTTTCGCCGGCTCGGCGGGGATACCGGGGCCGAGGTCCGGCGTGCCCTCGAAGAGAGCTGGGTGTGGGAGGAGCTGCGTCGCGTCCGCAACATCCGGCCGAGCTTTCGCTGGGGCCTATGGGCCGGCCTCGCCTACTCCGCGCTCGACACCTACGTCTTGCGCGGCGCCGCTCCCTGGACATTCCATCACCACCCAGACCACTTGCAGCTGATCCCGGCGAATGCGGCATCGCCGATCGATTATCCCCGGCCCGACGGCAAGATCAGCTTCGACCGGCTCTCTTCGGTCTTCATTTCGAACACCAACCATGAGGAAGATCAGCCGCCGCATCTGCGCCTGCGCGACCCGGCGAAAGCGATCGCGGTCAACTATCGGCTCTACGATTCGCCGGAACAGCGTTATTGTCCCGCCGGGGTCTATGAGATCGTGCAGCAAGCAGAGACGGGAGGCCCCTACTTGCAGATCAACGCGCAAAATTGCGTTCACTGCAAGACGTGCGACATCAAGGACCCGGAGCAGAACATCGACTGGGTTGTGCCGGAGGGGAGCGGCGGACCCAATTACCCGAACATGTGACCGGGTATATGGACAGAGGGTAGATGGAACGATCGGTGGGTGAAGTTTTTTGCAAGCGAGTCGCCGCGGCTGTTCTGCTCGCCGGGATGTTGGCGACCGGGAGTGTAGCGGCAGCCGATACCGAAACGCCGTACGGCGCTTATCTAGCCGGTCGTCATGCCCAGGAGAGGCGCGACTACGCGGCGGCGGCGGCGTGGTTCGAGGACGCGCTCAAATCCGATCCCGAGTCGCCGGAGCTGATCACCCGCACCTTTCTGATGGAGGCGAGCGAGGGCCGCTTCGACCGGGCGCGGGCCCTCGCCGAGAAGGAGCTTCGGCTCGATCCGACGGATGCAGTGGCCCAACTCATTCTGCTGATCGACCGCGTCGAGGCGGGCGACAAAGCCGGCGCGCTGGCGCGAGCCGAAACCCTGCCGACAGATGGCCTGCATCGCTTCCTGGGCCCGCTGGCGCGCGCGTGGACCCGAATGGGGATGGGCGACCTCGCCGGTGCCGATGCGGCGCTGCGCCAGCTTGAGAGGTTCAACGGTCTTGCACCGCTCGAATTTTATCAGCTCGGTCTTCTCTACGACTTTGCCGGATACCCGGATACGGCGGAAGACAACTTCAAGAAGACTCTTGATGCCACCGGCCAACTCAACTGGCGGCTGACCGACGCGATTGCCAATTTCTACGAGCGCCATGGCCGCGCCGACAAAGCCGGCGCGCTTTACCAGCGCTTCATCCGGGAGAACGCCGGCAGCGAGCTGGGCGAGTCGGTGTTGGCACGCAAGCCGGCTGAGCCGCCGGCACCGCTGGTCCGTACTGCCGAAGATGGCCTCGCCGAGGCTCTGTTCGATCTGGCGAGTGTCGTCAACCAGGCCGAGACGATCGACCTGGCCTTGCTCTATTGCCGGTCTGCTCTTGAGCTGCGCCCGCATATGCCATTGGCTCAGCTGTTGCTCGCCGATGTCCTCAGCGCCCAGAACAAACCGGAAGCGAGCCTCGCCGTTCTCGCCGAAATCCCGCCGAGCTCGCCCTATTCATGGTCCGCGCGGTTGCGCATCGCGGCCAACCTCGAGATGCTCAACCGCACCGACGAGGCGATTACCCAGCTCAAAGAGATGTCGGAGGAGGCGCCGAGGCGGGCCAGCGCCGCCATGCAGCTCGGCGATCTGCTGCGTGCCAAGAAGCGCTTTGCCGAGGCGGTCGAGGCCTATGACGAAGCGATGCGCCGCCTCACGGCTGCCGGCATACCGGAGCGCTGGTCGCTGTTCTACAGCCGGGGCATCGCGCTCGAGCGCTCGGGTCAGTGGAAGCCGTCGGAGGCCGATCTTTTGCATGCGCTCGAACTCAAGCCCGACCAGCCGCTGGTTCTCAACTACCTCGGCTATTCCTGGATTGATCGGGGCGAAAATTTGGACCGCGGCCTCAAGATGATCGAGAAGGCCGTCGAGCTGCGACCAGAGGACGGCTATATCGTCGACAGCCTGGGTTGGGCTCATTATCGGCTCGGCGATTATCCGACTGCGGTGCAGTATCTCGAAAAGGCGATCGAGCTGGTGCCCGAGGACCCGACCATCAACGACCACCTGGGCGACGCCTATTGGCAGAGTGGGCGAGCGACCGAAGCCCGCTTTCAATGGCGGCGGGCATTGCAATTCGGACCCGAAGCAAACGAGATCAAGCCGATCGAGGCCAAGCTCGACAGCGGTTTGGTGCCTCCCGCTCGGGCCGGCGGGGGCTAATGGGACTGACGGCCTTTGCCGCGGCAAAGGTCAACCTCTACCTGCATGTGGTCGGAAGGCGGGAGGATGGCTATCACCTGCTCGACAGCCTGATCGCCTTCGCCGATATCGGCGATCGCCTCACCGCCGAGCCCGGCGCGACCCTGTCGCTTGAAATCAGCGGGCCTGAGGCCGCCGATCTTGCCGCGGCGGGCGACGCCAATCTGGTGCTGCGCGCCGCCCGCCTACTTTCCGACTACACCGGGACAACCCGCGGCGCGGCCTTGCATTTGCAAAAGAACCTCCCGATAGCGGCCGGCATCGGGGGTGGATCGAGCGATGCCGCCGCGGCGCTGCGGGCGCTTGCGGCGCTCTGGCAAGTATCGCTCGGCGAGGACGCGATGTACCGGATCGGCGCCAAGCTCGGCGCCGATCTCGCGGCCTGCCTCTACGGTGGCGCCGCCTGGGTCGGCGGCGTCGGCGAGCGCATCGAGCCGGCCGCCGGCCTGCCGCAGGCGGGGATCTTGCTGGCCAATCCGCGCCGGGAGCTGCCGACCGCCGCGGTATTTGCCGCCCGCAAAGGCCCCTTCGGCGAGGTTGGGCGCTTCGCCCCGATGCCGGGAGACGCCCTCGGCCTCGCCCGAGCGCTGATGTGGCACCGCAACGACCTGACCGACGCCGCGATCGGCCTCGTTCCCGAGATCGGTGCCGTGCTGCCCCGGCTCGCCCGGCTCCCTGGCGCTCTGCTGGCACGGATGAGCGGCAGCGGCGCCACCTGCTTTGCGCTCTTCGCCGATCGCGCAGCGGCCGAGGAGGCGCGCGCCGCCCTCGCCGCCGCCGAGCCTCGCTGGTGGTGTGCTGCCGGTGGTCTTGTTGCCGGGGACCGGCATTCGGGATAACCTGCGGAGGTTTCTTGGGGCGTAGCCAAGTGGTAAGGCACCGGATTTTGATTCCGGCATTCCCTGGTTCGAATCCAGGCGCCCCAGCCAACCTTATCAATCACTTGATGGCTCCATCACGACAGATGATGCCTGGCAGGGTATCACCCGGGTATCTTCGGAACGAATTTGAGGCCGTTGCGTATGCAATCACGCCGACGCGCTCGCGTGTGCTGCGTTCTCGATCTTGCCGACCCGATCGCCCGCAACGTGGTGCCGATCGGCGCGGGTGCTTTGGCAGGACGAAGCTAACAAGCGCGTATGCCCGCGCCGCCGTCCTGGCGATCCTGCGGCAGCACGGCCTGTCGAAAGCGGACGCCGGCGCCATTGTCGGCGAAGACGACCGCGCAGCGCTCGGCGCCTTCCTGTCCGGCCGCACCGACGATATCGACATCGATCCGCTCGAAGATCTGGCGCATGTGCTTGGCCTGACGGTCGGCCAGTTGATCGGCGAACGCGCAGCCGGCAATGATGGCATTGTCGGGCACGCCTATCGACAGCCCGCATTATCACCCAAGCGGCCCACGCCGGCGAAAAGGTCCAAGCT
>DATNKF010000204.1:0-4779 GCA_035603555.1 Allostellaceae bacterium | reverse complement strand
CTCGGCCGGTACCGTCGAGTTCATCGTCGACCAGCAACGCAATTTCTACTTTCTCGAGATGAACACCCGGCTCCAGGTCGAGCATCCGGTGACCGAGCTCGTCACCGGTCTCGATCTCGTCGAGCTGATGATCCGGGTGGCAGCCGGCGAGCCGCTCCCCTTCGGGCAGGATGATGTCGGGCTCAACGGCTGGGCGGTCGAGGCGCGGGTTTATGCCGAGGATCCGGCGCGCAGCTTTCTGCCGTCGATCGGCCGCCTCGTGCGCTATCGGCCACCGAGCGGGGAAGGGATCAGGCTCGACACCGGGGTGTTCGAAGGTGCGGAGATCAGCGTCTACTACGACCCGCTGATCGCCAAGCTCGTCGCCCATGGCCCCGACCGCGAGGGGACGGTCGATCGGCTGTGCCGCGCGCTCGACGATTTCTACATCGCCGGGGTGCAGCACAACATCCCGTTTCTGGCTGCGGTCGCGGCAAACACCCGTTTTCGCGCGGGTGCGCTATCGACCAACTTCATCAGCGAGGAGTTCCCCGACGGGTTCGGGCCGCCTGCCGACTTTGTCGAGCCCGACCGCATAATCCTGCTCGCCGCGGCTCTCGCGCACCGCCGCATTCGCGAGCGCGAGACGGCGATCGACAGCCAGCTCGTCGGGGCCGGCGCCGGCCGCACGTTCGGCGAGCGTTCGACAGTGTTGCTCGACGGGCGGTCCTATCCCGTTTCGCTACGATCGGAAGGCGATGTGTACCGGGTCGAGATCGAGGGGGAGAGCCGCCTTGCGGCGACCGATTGGCAGCCAGGGCAGGTCTTGCTGCATGTCCGGATCGATGACCATGTCGCGACCGTGCAGATCGAGCGCTTGCCGGGAGCGGCATTCCGGCTCGTCCATGGCGGCGTGATCCGCCGCGCGCAGGTGCTGTCGCCGCGCGCCGCCGAATTGCAAGCGCTGATGCCGAAGAAACAGCCGTCGGACACGACGCGCCTGTTGCTCTCGCCGATGCCCGGCATGCTGTCCTCGGTTGTGGTGGAGCAAGGCCAGGAGGTCAAGGCCGGAGAGCCGCTCGCCATCGTCGAGGCGATGAAGATGGAGAACGTGCTGCGCGCCGAGCGCGACGGCCGCATCGCGCATATCCGCGCCAACCCCGGCGACAGCCTCGCGGTCGACCAGGTAATCCTCGAATTCGAGTGACGATGCCGGAGAAGACCCTCCGATTGCGCATCACCGGCAGGGTGCAGGGTGTGGGCTACCGGCTATGGGCGACGCGCACCGCCGCAGGCCTCAGGCTGCGCGGCTGGGTACGCAATCGATCGGACGGAAGCGTCGAGCTGCTGGCGACCGGCGCACCCGAGGCTGTCGCAGCGCTGGTCGAGGCCTGCCGGCAAGGCCCCTTGGGCGCGCGCGTCACTGCGGTTACCGTCGCCGATGCCGAGGATGACGGCAGCCTCGGCTTCACCGCGCTCCCCACCGAGTGAACACCCGCCGGCGCATCCCGCGAGTCCGCAGACTCAAACCGTAATCGTGCCTTCGAGATAGAGCACGGCGCGGCCGGCGAGCGTGATGCGGTCGCCGCGCAAGGTGCAGATCAAATCGCCGACGCGGGCCGAGATCTGCTGCGCTCGCAGCTGTTGCTTGCCGAGGCGGCCCGCCCAGTAGGGCGTCAGCACGCAATGGGACGACCCGGTCGCCGGATCCTCGTCGATGCCGTGGTTTGGCGCGAAGTAGCGCGAAACAAAGTCGATGTCGCCGTCACCGGGTGCGGTGACGATCGCATCGGCGCCCGGTACTGCACGCATCGCGGCGAAATCGGGTCTGAGCGCCGCCACGTCCTCGGCGTGCTCATAGACGGCGAGGGTGCGGCCGCGCGCGACGAAGCTCAGCGCCGGTATCTTGCCGAGCGCGGCGAGGATCCGCGGATCGGCGGGAGAGGGCTCCGGCGGCCAGGACGGGAAGTCCATCGCCAGGAGCTCGCCGTCGCGCCTCACCTCGAGCGGCCCCGCCTTCAAGGTGTCGAAGGTTACCAAACGCTTCTCGGGCGTCAGGATATGGGTCACGACATAGCCCGAGGCGAGTGTAGCGTGCCCGCAGAGGTCGACCTCGACGGTCGGCGTGAACCAGCGCAACAGGTAGCCCTCGCCCCGTGCGACAAAGAACGCCGTCTCGGCGAGGTTGTTCTCGGCCGCGATCGCCTGCATCGCCGCATCCGGGAGCCATTCCGCGAGCGGGCACACCGCTGCCGGATTGCCGCCGAACAAGCGGCTGGTGAAGGCGTCAACCTGGTAGAGCGGAATGCGCATTAGGGGCCTCGCGGGTTATGGATTATTCCCATCCTGATGCCTGGAGGATGCCAGCAAAGGCCAGGAAAGGAAGAAGGAAAAGATGAAGGCTGCGACCTGCTGCCGGCATTGGGCGACGGCCGGCTCCGGCCGATCATCGACCGCTCCTTCCCGCTCGACGAAATCGCCGCCGCGGGCGCTTGGCTGGAGGCCGACAAGCATGTCGGCAAGGTCGTGATCCGGATTTTGTAGTCCGCCGGCAAGCTCCTGCCTCCAGCGGCATCGGTCAGCGGCATGTTCCCCGAGCTTTTGCGCGATCAGCGTACCTGTTAATATCGAGTGAACCCCCTGTGCTCGATCGGAAGGCTCCATGACCAACCAAGAAATCGGAGCAGCGATCACCGCCGCCCTGGATCTCGAACTGCCTCCCATTGCGCTCGCGGTCGTCGACCAGCCGCCCATCGGGATCCACACAATTCAGACTGACCTACCGTCTGCGTGCTCATTCTGGCGCAGAGCTGAACAGGGAGTGTTCTACGCCCCGGCAGAAGCGCATTTCAACTGCCCTGTCGGAGCAATGGTTATGGGTTTCGAGCTCCCGGAGGTTGTGGCGAACGAGCTGCAGCAGCTGGTTAGCAACATGTGCAGCTGTGGATACATTTCCAGCGACGAACCCGCCCACATTCCAGCGATGCAGTCCAGACCAAGGGGAATTGTGTACGGCCCACTCCGCGAATTCCCAATCCCCGCCGATGTCGTTGTTTGCTGGCTAACTCCATTGCAGGCAATGATCTGGAATGAGGCATCCGGGCAAGCACGGTGGAACTGCGATATCCCTGCGCCGGTCTCCGGGAGACCAGCTTGTGCCGCATTGCCGGCCAGCATCAGCCAAAATCGACCAGTTCTGTCCTTCGGGTGTATGGGAATGCGCACCTTTACAGAAGTCTCTGGTGACCGCATGTTGGCAATCATTCCTGGAGCTTTGCTGGCTGAGTTTGGAGCGAAACTCCAGGCGATGCGCTGCACGAATGACACAATGCAGTCCTTCTACAAAGAGCGCCTGAGTGCGCATTGACGGAGTGCCACCGCACGCTTAGCGGACTGACCGTAATCAGAGGTGATCATGGATTGCTGTGAGACCGATGGGTTTAAGCGACCCGTCGAAATCCGCGAGAAGCCAGCTCTAGAGAAAACGGTCAAGCGCCGGGGTGTGCTGAAGGGGGCGGCGCTAGTAGCCGGCGCGGCCCCCTTTGTGGCCAGTGGGGTTAAGACAGGTGCTGCGAAGAGCACCACGATCCAGCTTGCCTTTTGCAGCCAGCTGCTGTGCGTCCCGCCGTACGAGGTCACCCGCGACGGCGGGTTTTTCCGCGACGAGGGTCTCGACGTGCAACTGGTCTATATGCGCGGTAGCACCGCTGCGACGCAGGCGCTCGTGGGCGGTGCGGTCGACTACGCCGCGACGTCTTTCGATGACGTCCTCCAGGCGTTCAACCGGGGCGCCGAGATCAAGCGGTTCTATTCGACCGGCCGGCTACCGCTGACGGCGCTCGCGATCGCGCCGAACCGGGTTGCCGAGATCAACAGCTTCAAGGACCTCGAAGGGCGCACTGTCGGGATGGTCTCTCGCGGCGGTATGTCTGAAGCGCAGACGCTCTTTCTGATGAAAAAGGCGGGTGCCGATGGCAAAAAGGTCCAGTTCGCGGTGCTCGGCCCCAACATCTACGAGCCCGTGCGGCTCGGCCAGGTAGATGCGGCCTGGGTCGGCGAGCCGGCACTGTCACTGCTGGTCAAGGAGGGCGGGAAGGCGCTGGTGAACTTCATGGAGACCGACGACGCCGAGAAGTATCTCGGCGGGCGCTATGAATTCATGGGCGTCTCGGTCAGAACTGCGGAAATGGCCGAGCGGCGTGAACAGATGAAGGCCCTCGCGCGCGCCCTCGAAAAGGGGTTGTGGCGGCTCCAGAGCATCAAACCGGAGGAGATCACTGCGGCGCTGCCGAAGCAGCTGGTGGAAGGCGTCGACACCGCGCAGCTGACGGAGATCTTTGGGCGCTATCGGGCTTCGCTGTATCCGACCGTGGGCGCCATCGACGTCGCGGCATGCGAGCGGGTCGCCGACACGCTAAAATTTACCGGGCTGATTAAGCCGGAGATCAAGGCGGAGCAGGTGCTCGACCTTTCGATCGCCGGCTCTTAGGTGCTCGACGTCTCCGGCCTGACCCTCAGCTATGGCGCCGAGCCGGTCCTCGAAGGTGCCGATCTGCGTGTCGACACCGGGCAGTTCGTTAGTCTGGTCGGTCCCTCGGGATCGGGCAAGAGCAGCCTGTTGCGCGCGATCATGGGCTTGCAGCGGCCGAGCGCCGGCACGGTCAGCCTCGGCCTTGACCAAGTCGATCTGGGAATCCTGTTCCAGACGACGCATTGTTGCCGTGGCGTACCGCCCTCGACAATGTGGCTCTCGGCCTGCGTATCCGCGGCAAGCCGAGGCCGCACTGCCGCGACGAGGCC